>NZ_JBYITD010000013.1:0-277211 GCF_057708945.1 Nonomuraea sp. bgisy101 | reverse complement strand
GATCGATCTGTCGCGGCGCGAGCCGAGCAGCGTCGAGGAGGTCTGAGCGCCTCACGGCTTCTGGGCGCATTGTGGGCTGTCGAGCCACGGCCACGATCGCCATCCGGGGCACCTCCGCCACGAAAGAGCCGTCCCGCCGGTACCCGACCGGCCGGGACGGCATGGCGACGTCCACCCGAAACTCGTACGACGCGTGGTCGACGCGGCGTAGGAAGTGACTACGGAGAGACCTTGTCGAGCCAGTGGAGGATGCCCGCGACGTTGGACGGGGCGCCGCTGAGCAGTTCGAAATGCTCGGCTGTCTCGTCCTCCGCCTTCAGCGCCGTGTAACGCTCGCGGGTGCGGTCACGGACCATGGCGACCGCGTGGTCGAGGTCCATGCCCTGCTCGTGGGCCTGCTTGGTGAGATCGACCCAGATGCGGAGCTCTTCGGCCGACCGCTCGAGGGTCTCCTGTACGGCGCCGACCGGACCGTAGTGACTGAACAGCAGCCTTTGCGGGCCCAGCGCCTGGAACAGGGCGATCGAGTCGAGCGCCGTCTGGAGGTCGAAGTCCGGCGGTGGCGTGGCGGGGCGCAGGTCGCCGGTCTGGGGAAGGTAGACGCCTGCGGCGTCGCCGACGTACAGGTCACCGGTGCCGGAGTCGATCAGGCCGACGTGGTGCTTGGCGTGGCCGGGGGAGTAGTGGCTGGCGAGGGTGCGGCCGTTGCCCAGATCGATGGCGCCGGTGTCTCCGAGGGCGACGATGCGTTCGGCGTCGGTGGGGGACAACTCGCCGAACAGTGTGTCGAGCTGGTCGCCCCACACCATCCTGGCGCTCTTCATGAGCCTGGACGGATCGGCCAGATGCCGCGCGCCCTTCTCATGCACCACGATCTGCGCCTGAGGGAAGTACGCGGCCATGTCGCCCACGCCACCCGCATGGTCGAGGTGAATGTGCGTGACGACGACGGTGGCCAGGTCGTTCGGGCCGACGCCGAGCGATGCCAGGGCGTCGCGCACCACCGGGGCCGAGGTTGACGTGCCTGTCTCCACCAGGCATGGGCGATCGCCGAGGATGAGGTAGCCCGCCGTGATCCCGGCGTAGCCAGCCATCCGCGTGTCGATCTCATAGACGTCGCCGCCGAGCGCGGTGATGTTGTCCACAGGCACCCTCCCGAGCTGAACCACTGTCCCCAGAACGGCATTCTGTCCGCTCCGGTCTTCCCCACATCGTAAAGAGTGGTCCTCCCGACAAGCGCAGGCCCTGCGCGGCTCTGCCGAGTGAGGAGAAGGATCACGTGGACCGCAATGAGGTGACGCTGGTGGGGCGGCTGTCCGCCAAACCGGAGGAGCGGCCGATGCCGAGCGGCGACACTCTCACCAAGTGGCGGATCATCGTCCGCCGCCGTCCTCGGGCACGGCGAGGAGGGCTCGTCGACACCATCCAGTGCGTGACCTTCGATCCGGAGGTGGCCGCTGCGGTGACAAGGATGGCGCCCCGGGAGGGGATGGAGGTGAGGGGGGCGTTGCGCTGCCGGATATATGGACCGCCGGTGGCCAAGAGCTGGCGGTACGAGGTCGAGGTGCACTCCGTCGTCCTGGTGCCGGCCGCTCTGCCTTCGGATCCGGAGTCCATCGCGGAGCAACTTCCGGTGTCGGAGACGCCTGAGGACCTCGCGAGCGCGCCACCTCGCCCGGTGACGTACCTGGCCGCCGTCGGTTGACTCCTTCTCCTCCTCAGCCGATCGGGTCGCCCGGTCCTGTTCGTGCCGGGTTCTCGGCCCATCTGTCTGTACGGCCGCGCATGCCCATGGCCGGCGCCGTCGACGTGGCGGCGACGCCCGCCGGTTTGGCGGTGATCAGGAATGCGCGGAAGGCGGGGCCATCCCCCCAGGGACGACGACCCCCGGTCGCCGCCTGGGGTCGCCGGCTAGGAGCGGAAGGCGTCGGCGTGTTCGGCGGCCCATTCGGCGAAGGTGAGGGCGGGCCTGCCCAGGAGTCTGTCCACCGTGTCCGTGGACGGCCCGGCCTGCTTCGCGAAGTCGGCCAGCGACCCGAGCAGGCGCTCCGGCACGTCCTCGGGCACGCCTTGCGCGAGCATGCTCTGCCGCACCTGTTCGGGGGAGACCTCCTGGAAGGTCAGCTCTCTGCCGATCGCCAGGCCGATGAGGCGCACCTTGTCGCGCTGGGTGAGCGACTGCGGCCCCGTGAGCAGGTAGTGGCGGCCCGCGTGGGCTGTGTCGGTGAGCGCCTTGACGGCCACGGCCGCGATGTCGCGTTCGTGGATGGGAGAGGTGGCCGCGTCGCCGTACGCGCCTCGCACGATGCCCGTCGAGCGGATCTGCGGCGCCCAGCCCAGGGCGTTGGCGGCGAAGTCGCTGCAACG
Organism: Nonomuraea sp. bgisy101; assembly: GCF_057708945.1. Lineage (NCBI taxonomy): Bacteria > Bacillati > Actinomycetota > Actinomycetes > Streptosporangiales > Streptosporangiaceae > Nonomuraea > Nonomuraea sp. bgisy101. The sequence goes on along the minus strand of NZ_JBYITD010000013.1, from coordinate 274,844 downwards.
AAGGAAAGTCCATTGCAGTCCGGAAGCCTTGGCGGCGTCCTCGACCGCCTTGAAATGAGCCGCGAAACGTTCCTGTCCTGCGGGGTGCTCGACGGTCGTCGCCGACAGCACCACCACCCGCGTCACGCCGTGCTCGGCGGCGAGTGACAGCAGTTCGGCACCGGCGTCCGCCACGGCGCGCGGGCTGAGGAGGATGGCGTCGACGCCGTCCAACGACGTGGCGAGACTCTGGGGGGCGGAGGGGTCCGCGACCACCACGTGCGCTTCGAGCGGCAGGTCGGCGGCTGGTGCGTTGCGGGTGACAGCCGCCACCTGGTTGCCGTTGTCCAGCAGCAGTCTGATCGCGTGACGTCCTACGTTTCCCGTCGCTCCCGTAACCAAGATCATGGTTGGTCCTCTTCTCCTGCGCGGGTGTACTTCGCGGGTAGCCTGTCCTCTGCAGGCCATACAATACGAGGAACATATCATATGAATTCCATACGATCTGGCGCGGGGGGCGGCGAGGCGCGCCAACGGCGTCGGCTCAACACGGCGATCAGGGAGTCTCTGCGCGAGCTGAGCATCCAGCTGTCCCTGCTCAACCACCAGGTCGGCAGTCAGCTCGCTCTGAAGGACGTCGACATCGACTGCCTCGACCTGGTCAACCGGTACGGCCCGCTCAGCCCGAGCGCCCTCGCGCGGCAGGCCGGTCTGCACCCCGCCACGCTCACCGGCATCCTCGACCGGCTCGAACGCGGCGGCTGGATCGCCCGCGACCGTGACCAGTCGGATCGCAGGGCCGTGCAGGTACGGGCGCTGCGGGAACGGAACGCTGAGCTGGTGGGGCTCTATGCGGGGATGAACGCGTCGTTGGAGGAGATCTGCTCGGGGTACGGTGAGGCGGAGCTCGAGGTGGTGGCTGACTTCTTGAAGCGCACGGCCAACGCGGGCCGCACCGCGGCGGAGGAACTGGCCGGAGACTGACGGCTTCCCGTGCGTGCCTGGCTGTCCGACGTGAGGGCGTTGGCGTTCGCACCCCGGTATTCGTCGTGAGGGGATGGAACCGGCGCCTCGAACGACCCCTACCAGGCACCAAGCACGGTGATGTCGGCCGGTGGAAGGCGCTTGTGGAGCGGCCCCGCCCTCGTGAGGCGGTAGACGCTCTCGCGAGGGAGGGGCGGGGGATCAGACGAAGGTGCGGAGAACCAGGCCGGTGCGGGGCTTGGGACCGAAGGAGGTGGACTTGCGGGGAACACGCTCGCCCCCGGCGGCCACCGCGAGCACGGCTTCGACGGCCAGCGGCTTGAGGATGACAGCGGTGCCGCCGGAGAGGGCCGCCTGCCGTACCGCGGCCTGGGCGTCGTGGTGGACGATGCGGACGGCCTGCTCGTCGTCCTGCATGCCCCACACCCTCGGGAGGACGAACTCCGTCAGGACGGAGGTGTTGAGGGCGTTCCAGCGGTCGGAGCGGTCGGTGGGCATGGCGCGGGCGAGTTGCAGCGGGTCGGGGTCGCTGAGCAGGTGGCTGGCACCGCTGTCGCCGGCGAGCAGGAAGGCGGGCTCGGTGGTGGAGTCGAGGGCGGCGAGGCCCTCGGCGAGGGTGGTGAAGTCGCGGATCCGCCAGGAGCCTCTGGCCCGGGTGACGGCCTCGTCCAGGGGCAGGGAGGGGATGACGCGGTGGATCGCCTTCAGATCGGGCGGGTAGGCGGTCGAGTCGACCAGGAGGGCCAGGCCGAAGTCCCACGGGCCGTCCGTGCGGCCCGCGGCGTGTTCCTGACGCTGCAGGACGCGGTAGGTGGCGTAGCGGTGGTGGCCGTCGGCGATCAACGCCTGCCTGTCGCGCAGGTCGGCGTTGATGAGGCCGATCTCCTCCGTGGCGGTGACGGCCCACAGGCGGTGCCGTACGCCGTCGTCGGTCTTCGCCTCGACGAGCGGCGAGCGGGTGGAGGCGACGGTGTCGACGAGGTGGCTCGCCGGTCCGCCGCCGTCGTAGAGCAGGAAGATGGGCTCCAGGTTGGCCTGGGTGGTGCTCATGAGGGCCAGGCGGTCGGCGACGGGGCCCGGCATGACGTTCTCATGCGGCAGGATGACGTGCTGCTCGGGGGCGGTCAGGCCGATGTCCCCGATGAGACCGCGCTGCATGACACCAGGACCGGCCTGCTCGTAGACGTAGATCGCGGGGGCGGGGTCGCGGGTGAGGACGCCGGTGTCGAGCCAGGTGCGCAGGGTGTCTCTGGCCTGTCCGTATCGGGCGTTGGGCGCCACGCCGTCCAGCGGGCGGCCAGGGGGGTGCGGAGCCGCCGGCTGGGCGGAGGCGCCGGGGCCGGGGACGGCTTGGGCCGTGGAAGCCCCCGGGTGCGCGGACGCGCCGTGCGCCGGAGAGCGTGAACCGTCGGCCAGGGCTTCGGAGGCGTCGAGAGAGCGCGCGCCGACGGCCGGGCGCGCGGAGGCGTCGAGCGGGGGCGGCGGATCGGGTGGGCCGGAGTCCTTCGGCTGCGTAGGCGTGCGGGGAAGGATGAGACGGACGACGTTGTTGGGGTGAGCGTCCAGCAATGACTGCACGTCACCGTCGGAGATCAGGTCATAAGGCGGAGAGGTCACCTTCGCCGGATCGTCGACAGCGAAACGGACGCCACGGAAGGGGCGCAGCACCAGCCCATCAGGCACCGGCAGTTCAGGACTCGCCATACCGGGCATGCTCCCATAAAGGCCTGAATCACCAAGGGACTGCTCCAACGGCGCAGCGGTGCCCGGTTCATCAGGGAATCGGTCGGATCTGTCGTCTGTCGATTGAGGAGGCCTCACACATGACCCAAGGGAAAAACGACCCCGAAGATTCCCCATCCCCTGGTCAGGGGGCTCCCGTAGGGGATGTGTACGACTGGTACCAGCGCGGAGTCGGCCTGTTGAAGGACGGCAGTCCCGCGGCCGCGGCGGCGTTGCTCGAGCGGGCGGCCGAGGCGGAGCCCGAGTCGCGCAGCATCCGGGAGGCGCTGGCGAGAGCGCAGTTCAACTCGAGGCAGTACGCGGAGGCGGCGGACACCTTCAGGTGGATCGTCGATGCCAACCCGGCCGAGGACTACGCGTATTTCGGGCTGGGACTGGCGTTGTGGCGGACGGGGGACATGGAGGCGGCTCAGGAGCCGCTGGCCATCGCGGTGGCCATGCGGCCCGATGAGCGTCATTACGTATCGGCGTTGAAGAGCGTGCGCGCCACGCTGCGCGCCCGGCGAGAGGCCTGACCGAACAGCACGGGAAACAGCCAGGCGCCTGACGAGACGGCCGGGCGCGGAGGAAACAGCCAAGCGCCTCGCCGCGCAGTCGGGCGCTGACGAAGCGGCCGGGCGACCAAACGGCCGGGCGCTGACGAGACGATCCGATCCCTACGAAGCGACCAAACGGTCGGGCGCTGACGAGACGATCCGATCCCTACGAAGCGACCAAACGGTCGGGCGCTGACGAGACGATCCGATCCCTACGAACCAGTCGAATCCCGACGACCTAGCGGGCGGCGTTGGCGTTGATGGCGTCGCGGAGGTAGTGCGCGAGCCCCTTCGCCGCCTGGTCGAGGGAGGCGGTGAACCGGGCGTCGGTGACGTACAGCTCACCGAGCCCTTGGTGGATCTCGCTGGTGCAGTCGTAGAACCAGCGGGTGATGTGCCGGCGGTGCTCCTCGGCCAGGTCCATGGCCTCCTTGCTGGAGGCCGGGACCTGCGCGGCCATCAACGCGGCCAGCCCGCGGGAGATCTCGCCCGACTCGGCGAGGCACCGCCGCCACTCGTCCTTGCCGTAGGAGGACGTCCTGCGTTGCGACTCGGTCCACGCGGGCGTTCCGCCCCAGTTCGCGGCGGCCTCTTCGGCGTGCCCGTCGACGTCGAAGCCGCCGAACAGCTCGGCCTTGTCCGCTGGCGTCAGCGCCATGGGAGCTCACATCCTTCACTCGTGGGTAGGTGCAGCCAAGACGCTAAAGTCTCACGCGGCGTGAGAGTCAAACCGGGAGAAGAGACGCGGTGCTGATCGACGGATACGACACGTTGCTGCTGGATCTCGACGGCGTCGTCTACCTGGGTAAGCGGGCCGTTCCTCACGCCCCGCAGGCCCTGGCGAAGGCGGCGGAGCGGGCGAGGCTGGCGTACGTGACGAACAACGCATCGAGAACGCCGGCCGCGATCGCCGACCATCTCACCCATCTCGGTGTCCCCGCAACGGCGGAGGACGTGGTCACCTCGGCGCAGGCGGCGGCCCGGCTGATCGCCGAACGCGTGGAACCCGGCGCGTCCGTGCTGGTCGTGGGGGGCATGGGGCTGCGGATGGCGGTGAGGGACCGGGGGCTGCGCCCGGTGAGCGTGGCCGCGGACGATCCCGTGGCGGTGGTGCAGGGCATCGCGCCCGATCTGTCCTACGCCCTGCTGTCGGAGGGCGCGCTGGCCGTACGGCGGGGCGCGTGGTTCGTGGCCGCCAACGCAGACGCCACCATGCCCACGGCACACGGGGAGCTGCCCGGAAACGGCGCCATGGTGCGGGTGATCGCCGCCGCGACCGGCGTCGAGCCCGTCTATGCGGGCAAGCCCGCGCCGCCGCTGCACCGCGAGTCGATGATCCGCACCGGCGCCGAGCGGCCGCTGGTGGTGGGCGACCGGCTCGACACCGACATCGAGGGCGCGACGAACGCGGGCGTCGACAGCCTCCTCGTGCTCACCGGGGTCGCCACGCCACGGGAGGTGCTGACCGCCGCTCCCGAGCAGCGGCCGACGTATCTGGCGGAGGACCTGTCGGCGCTCCACCGGCCCTATCCGTCCGAGCGGCAGGGCTGGCGGGCCTGGTGGTCGGACGGCAGGCTGCACCTCGAGGGCGACGGCGAGTGGATCGAGGGGCTCAGGACGGCCTGCGAGGCGGCGTGGGCGGCGGCGGGTGAGGGCCGGCTCGACGAGGACCGGCTCAAGCCCGCCCTCGACACCCTGCGCGTCTGATTCCGGACGCGGCACGTCTCGCGGGGACACGTCGGGCGTGCCTGATGGACGGGTGAACGCGGTGGCCTCGCGTGCCTGCCGTACGGACGGTCAGAGCAGGCGGCGCAGCCGCAGCAGGTCGCCGAAACTCGCGTCGATCTTGACGCGGCCGCCCAGCAGCGCGCGCGCCAGGTCGAGCTCGCCCTCGACCAGCGCGATGAGGTCGTCGCTCATGATGGTCAGCTTGACGTCGGCTGGTCTGCCGCTCGCGGGTGGTTCGTCATGGAACGGGTCGAGGCCGTCGTGATGGATGCGGCCGTAGAACATGACGTCGAGGTCAGAGATGCGGCAGCTGAGCGTCCGTTCGACCACGTGCTTGGCCCTGGACTCGTCGTCGATCTCGTCGAACTGCTCGACGAGCTTGCCGAGCGCCGCCCTGCACTCCTCGAGGGTAGCCATGCTGGTCGTCCTCTCCGTTCTCGCCCGTTTCTACGGACGGTAGCGTTCCACATGAGGAGCCCGTGAAGTCCGGCACGCCAGAAAACCCGCTCCCACACTGCCTAACGCGCCAGGGGGTCCGCATAGTGTCGGCGGCGTCCGATACCGTCGAGAACATGAGTGAGCTGCCGGTGGAGACCGGTGACGAGCGGGTCGACGCGGTCGTGGGAGGCCTGGCCGCGACGGGCGACCTGCCTGTGCGCGATCATGTGGCGGTGTTCGAGGAGGCGTTCTCGGCTCTGGAGGAGACGCTCGCCTCCGTGGACGACCAGTGAGCCGTCGCGTCAGGCTCGACAGCGAGCTCGTACGGCGCGGCCTGGCCAGATCGCGCGAGCAGGCGGCCCAGCTCATCACCGACGGCAGGGTCAGCGTCGGCGGTCAGGTGGCGGGAAAGCCCGCGACGCAGGTCGACACCGCCTCGGCGATCGTCGTGGCCGAGTCGTCCGGCGGCCCCGACTACGTCTCGCGTGGCGCCCACAAGCTGCTCGGCGCGCTCGAAGCCTTCCCAGGGCTGCGGGTGGCGGGCCGGCGGGCGCTCGACGCCGGCGCCTCGACGGGCGGGTTCACCGACGTCCTGCTGCGCCACGACGTGGGCCACGTGCTGGCCGTCGACGTCGGCTACGGCCAGCTCGCCTGGTCGTTGCGCACCGACGAGCGCGTCACGGTGATGGAGCGGGTCAACGTCCGAGACCTGACGCCCGAGATGGTCGGGGAGGCGCCCTCGCTCATCGTGGGCGACCTGTCGTTCATCTCGCTGCGCCTGGTGCTGCCCGCCCTCGCCGACGTGGCGGCGGCCGAGGCCGACTTCGTGATGCTGGTCAAACCGCAGTTCGAGGTGGGCAAGGAGCGTGTCGGCGCCGGCGGTGTGGTGCGCGACCCTGAGCTGCGGGCCGGAGCCGTGCGCGATGCCGCGGCCAAGGCCATGGAGCTGGGGCTGACCGTGCGCGGCGTGACCGCGAGCCCGCTGCCCGGGCCTTCGGGCAACGTCGAGTACCTGTTGTGGCTGGGCAAGGGCGAGGGAGAGCCCGCGGTCGAGGATCTCGAGGCCGCGATCGGACGGGCAGTGTCGGAGGGGCCGCAATGAAGCGCACGGTGCTGGTCACCGCCCACACAGGGCGTGAGGCCGCTATCGAGAGCGCCCGCCTGGTGGTCGACAGGCTGCTCGAGGCAGGTCTGGCGGTCAGGGTGCTCGAGTCGGAGGCCGAGGACATCGGCCGTGACGGCGTCGAGGTGATGCCGTCCGACCCCACCGCCGCCAAGGACGCCGAGATGATGATCGTCCTCGGCGGTGACGGCTCGCTGCTGCGCTCGGCGGAGATCGCCAGGCCCGCGGGCACGCCGCTGTTCGGCGTCAACCTCGGCCACGTGGGCTTCCTCGCCGAGGCCGAGGTCGACGACCTGGCCGCGGCCGTCGACTCGGTGGTGCAGGGCCGCTACGACGTCGAGGAGCGCATGACGCTCGAGGTCACCGCCCGGCAGAACGGTCAGATCATCGCCGACACCTGGGCGCTCAACGAGGCGACCGTCGAAAAGCGCGACCGCATGCTGGAGGTCGTCGTCGAGATCGACGGCCGTCCGCTGTCGCGATGGGGCTGCGACGGGGTGATCTGCGCGACGCCGACCGGTTCGACCGCCTACGCCTTCTCCGCGGGAGGCCCGGTGGTCTGGCCCGAGGTGGAGGCGCTGCTGCTGGTGCCGATCAGCGCGCACGCCCTGTTCGCCAAACCGCTGGTGGTCTCGCCGCGTGCCACGCTCGCCGTGGAGATCCTGCCGAACACGCCGGGCGGGGTGCTGTGGTGCGACGGCCGCCGCCGCTTCGATCTTCCCTCCAGCACGAGGGTCGAGGTTCGCAGGTCCACCCATCCGGTACGGCTGGTCCGCCTGCACGGCCTGGAGGAGACCGGCGCGCCCTTCACCGACAGGCTGGTCGCCAAGTTCGAATTGCCTGTACAGGGCTGGCGCGGAAGGGTGCGTCCCTGAGTCAATAGGGGCGGGAGCGCGTAGGATCGCATGCGCACAGGTGTTCGGCAATGTCGATGGAACGGGAGTGACCAGTGCGACCAAGGGTCGAGGAGGTCCGCATCCAGGGGCTCGGCGTCATCGACGAGGCCGTCCTCGAGCTCTCGCCGGGCTTCAACGTCGTCACGGGCGAGACGGGTGCCGGCAAGACGATGGTCGTGACCGGGCTCGGGCTGCTGTTCGGTGGCAGGGCCGACCCGTCGAGGGTGCGTCCCGGCGCCGACAAGGCCACGGTGGAGGGCACGCTCGTCGTCGAGGCGGACGGCAGGGTCGCCCAGCAGGTCGAGGACGTCGGCGGCGAGGTCGAGGAGGGCGAGCTGATCATCTCTCGCACCGTCTCGGCGGAGGGGCGGTCCAGGGCGTGGCTCGGCGGCCGCACGGTCCCCGTCGGCACGCTCACCTACCTGGCCGACGACCTGGTGGCCGTCCACGGGCAGATGGATCAGCAGCGGCTGCTCCAGCCCGGCAGGCAGCGCGCCGCCCTCGACCGCTACGCGGGCGACGACCTGGTCAAGCCGCTGCGCGCCTACTCCCAGTCCTACAAGCGCCACAAGCAGGTCGCCGCGCTGCTGGAGGAGTTGACCACCAAGGCGAGGGAGCGCGCCCAGGAGGCCGACCTGCTGCGCTTCGGCCTGGAGGAGATCGAGAAGGTCGATCCCAAACAGGGCGAGGACGTCGAGTTGCGCGCGGAGGAGGAGCGGCTGTCCCATGCCGACGCGCTGCGCGGCGCCGCGACCACCGCGCACACCGCGCTGCTCGGCGATCCGATGGACCCCTCGGGCGGCGCCCGCGACGTCGTCTCCCTGCTGGGCGAGGCGCGTTCGGCCGTCGAGGCCGTGCGCGACTTCGACCCGCAGCTGGCCAGCGTGGCCGACCGGCTGGCGGAGGCCGGCTACCTGATCTCCGATGTGGCGACCGACCTGGCGGCCTACGCCGAGTCGATCGAGGCCGACCCCGCCAGGCTGGCCGTGGTGCAGGAGCGTCGCGCCGCGCTGGGCGCGCTGATCAGGAAGTACGCCGAGGACAGCGCGGGCGTGCTGGCGTGGGCGCAGAACTCGGCCGCCCGCCTGACCGAGCTCGAAGGCGACGACGACCGCATCGAGGAGCTCACCCGTGAGCAGGAGGAGCTGGCCAAGCGGCTGAACGAGCTGGCCGCCGAGCTCACCAGGGTCAGGACCGCCGCCGCCGAGCGGTTCGGCGCCGCGGTCACCGAGGAGCTGACCGCGCTGGCGATGCCCCACGCCAGGGTCGTGGTGCAGCTCACGCAGAGCGAGGAGTTCGGCCCCGAGGGCGTCGACGAGGTCGAGCTGCGCATGGCCGCCCATCCCGCCGCGCCGCCGCTGCCGCTCAACAAGGGCGCCTCCGGCGGTGAGCTGAGCCGCGTCATGCTGGCCATCGAGGTGGTCTTCGCCGGCGCCGACCCTGTCCCGACGTTCGTGTTCGACGAGGTCGACGCGGGGGTCGGCGGCAAGGCCGCGGTCGAGATCGGCCGCCGTCTTGCCAGGCTGGCCCGCACGGCCCAGGTGATTGTCGTCACCCACCTGCCCCAGGTGGCCGCCTTCGCCGACCAGCATCTGGTGGTGGAGAAGGCCGGCGACGGCAGTGTGGTGCGCAGCGGTGTGGTCACGCTCGACCACGACGGCAGGGTCCGCGAACTGTCGCGGATGCTGGCCGGATTGGAAGATTCCGAACTGGGCAGAGCACACGCCGAAGAACTCCTGGGAATGGCCGCGGCTGATCGGTGATCCTCCGTGACAAATCTGACACGCCGTGCAGTCCACGACCACCCCGCCCGTTCGCTCTGGCAGGATGGTCTTGATGAAGGTTCCGGCGAACAAGATTCCGGGCCTCCGCGGGAAGAAGGTCAATGACCTTCCTGGTGTCACGGCAGTGGCGAGAATCGACCGCAGGACGAAGAGACTGACAAAGCGTCTCAAGTCCGGTGAAATCGCGATTATCGATCACGTCGATGTTGACCGGGTGAGCGCGGAGGCGCTGGTCGCGTGTGGCGCGGCGGCTGTGGTCGACGTGGCTGCCGGTATCAGCGGCCGCTATCCCAACCTGGGTCCCCAGATCATCGTGGAGTCCGGTGTCCCCTTCGTGGACAACGCCACGCCCGAGCTGTTCGAACGGGTCAGGGACGGCGACATCGTCAGGATCCACGACGGCGTCGTCTACCTCGAGGACGAGGTCGTCGGCAAGGGCGAGGTGCAGAGGTCCGAGACGATCGAGGCCGCCATGGCGGAGGCGAGAGCAGGGCTTTCGGTGCAGATCGAGGCCTTCGCCGTCAACACCATGGAATACGTCAGAGGCGAGGGCAAGCTCCTCATCGACGGCGTCGGCGTGCCGGACATCCGCACGGTCATGGAGGACAGGCACGTCCTCATCGTGGTGCGCGGCTACCACTACAAGGAGGACATCGCCACGCTCCGGCCGTACATCAGGGAGTACCGGCCGGTGCTGGTCGGCGTCGACGGCGGCGCGGACGCGCTGCTGGAGGCGGGCTACCTGCCCGACCTGATCGTCGGCGACTTCGACTCCGTCTCCACCAAGGCGCTGACCTGCGGTGCCGAGCTGGTCGTGCACGCCTACCGCGACGGCCGGGCGCCGGGGCTCGAGCGGGTCCATCAGCTGGGCCGCGACGCGGTGATCTTCCCCGCCACCGGCACGAGCGAGGACATCGCGATGCTGCTGGCCGACGACAAGGGCGCCGAGCTGATCGTCGCGGTCGGCACGCACGCGACACTGGTCGAGTTCCTCGACAAGGGACGTTCGGGCATGGCCAGCACCTTCCTGACCAGGCTCAGGGTCGGCGGTAAGCTGATCGACGCCAAGGGCGTCAGCCGCCTCTATCGCAGCCGCATCTCCACCCCCCAGCTGATCCTGCTCGTGGTCACCGCGATGATCACCATGGGTGTGGCGATCTTCATGTCGCCCATCGGGCAGACCTGGCTGATCAGCGTGCAAGACGCCTGGAACTCCTTCATCTTCTGGTTGGTCGGACTCTTCTCGTGATCGATTTCCGCTATCACCTCGTCTCCATCGTCGCGATCTTCCTGGCGCTGGCCGTCGGCATCGTGATGGGCACCACCCTGCTGTCCAGCCCTGCGATCGAGTCCGCGCTGCAGACCGCGCAGGACCTGCGCAAGTCCAACAACGACTACCGCGAACAGCTGGGCGCGCTGCAGGCGAGGGAGACAGGCAACGACTCCTTCGTCACCGCCGAGATGCCTGCCGTCATCAGGGGGCAGCTCACCGGCGAGAGGGTGGTGCTGGTGGCGGCGCCGGGCAGCTCGGGCACGCTGCGCGAGCAGGCCGAACAGGTGCTGGTCGAGGCGGGCGCCACGATCAGCGGCCAGGTCACGCTGACCGAGAAGTACGTCGAGCCGAGCCAGGCCAACTTCATCGACCAGCTGACCAGCGGGCTCACCAGCCTCACCTCGCCCGGCACCGACCCCTACAAGAACGCGGCCTCGCTGCTGGCCGCGTCCCTCGTCACCGCCGACGACACCCAGGCCGGCACCGAGAACACCGCCACGGTCGGCGTGCTCGACGGCTTCGAGAAGGCCGGGCTGCTCACCGTCGACGGCACGCCGGCCAAGCGGGCCACGCTCGCGCTCGTCTTCGCCCCCGAGACGCTCTTCACGGGCGAGAAGGCGCAGGAGCAGGCGGGCGCGCTGGTCTCGCTGGCCGCCGGGCTCGACGCCGGAGCGCAGGGCGCCGTGGTGACCGGCACCATCGCCTCGACCCAGCCCGGCGGGCTCATCGCCGCCCTGCGCGACACCAGCGACGCCGCGGCCAAGGTCTCCTCCGTCGACACCCTCGACATGCCCGCGGGCCGTGCCGTCATCGTCTTCGCGGCGCGCGAGCAGCTCAGCGGGCGCTCGGGGCAGTACGGCATCGGCGCCGACGCGGCCGAATTCCAGCCGGCCTCGTCCGCGGCCACTCCTTCCCCATCCACCTCAGGGAGCTGACATGGCTCGTGCTCTGCTCGGTGCCCTCGCGGGCGTCGCCCTCGGCGTCGTCGCGGCCAGGGCCGCCTACGCCGCCCTCACCGCCAAGGCCGCGTCCAAGGAGTGGGAGCGCAACAACCACAGGGGCGAGACGCTCACCCTTCTCGAGGGGCCCGCGTTCGTGGCGGGCGCGAGCGGCGCCCTCGCCCTCACTCCAGGGCTGCCTCCCAAGGTACGGCTGGCGGCCGTGCTCGCCGGTGCGGGCAGCGGAGCGCTCGGCGCCTACGACGACCTGTTCGGCGGGACGTCGTCCAAGGGCTTCAAGGGTCACCTGTCGGCCCTGGCCAAGGGCCAGGTGACCAGCGGCGCCATCAAGATCCTCGGCATCGGCGGCACCGGGCTCGCCGCCGCCACCCTCGTCTCGCGCGGCGCTGTCGACACGCTCGTCAACGGCGCGACGATCGCGGGCAGCGCCAACCTGGCCAACCTGTTCGACCTGCGACCGGGGCGCGCCATCAAGGTGGGCCTCCTGGCGGGCGGGCCGCTCCTGGCGCTCTCGGTGCTCAGGCGCGACCCGGTGACCGCCGCGCTGGTGGCCGTGCCCCTCGGCGCGGGCGCCGCACTGCTGCCAGAGGATCTCGGCGAGAAGGCGATGCTCGGCGACGCGGGCGCCAACGCGCTCGGCGCTCTCCTCGGCCTGGCCGCGGTGACCACGCTCGGCAGGCGGGGACGGCTCACGCTGCTCGGCACCGTCGCCGCGCTGACCGCCGCCTCGGAGAAGGTCAGCTTCACCAAGGTCATCGCGGGCAACCGGGTGCTCAACACGATCGACATGCTCGGCCGCCGCCCGGCCTGACGCTGTCGGTGCGCTCTGCCATGATGGCCCCTTGAGATCGACGCGGAGGGGGGAGACGGTGGCTCGGGGCGTGGCGGGGGCTGCCCTGCTCATCGGCGCGATCACGATCCTCGCGAGGATCACGGGTTTCGCCAAGCAGTACGTGTTCGCCCAGACGGTCGGCCACACGAACAACTGCCTGGGCACCGCCTACATGACCGCCAACCAGATCCCCAACATCGTCTTCGAGATCGTGGTGGGCGGCGCGCTCGCCGGAATGGTCGTGCCCGTCGTGGCCGGAGCGGCGGGCCGCCTCAACGTCGGCAGGATCACCTCGGCGCTGCTCAGCTGGGTGCTGGTCGTCCTCGTCCCGCTGGGCGTCCTGACCGCCCTGCTCGCCGGACCGATCATCGGGCTGTTCCCCGTGGACGAGTGCGGGCCCGCGTTCGTCGACATCGCCACCCGCATGCTGGTGGTCTTCGCCCCGCAGATCCCCCTGTACGGCCTCGCCGTCGTCCTCTACGGCGTGCTGCAGTCCCACGGGCGTTTCGCCGGGCCCGCCCTCGCGCCGCTGGTGTCCAGCATCGTGGTCATCGTGGCCTACCTGCTGTTCGTGCCGCTCAGCGAAGGCCGTACCGCCCTCGACGAGATCCCCTCCGCCGCCGAACTGGCCCTGTCGGTCGGTACCAGCCTCGGCGTGCTGTCGCTGGTCCTCACCGTGATCGGGCCGGCCCTCGGGCTGGGGCTCCGGCTCAGGCCGACGCTGCGCTTCCCCGACGGCGTGGCCGTCAAGGTGCGCAGGCTCGCGCTGGCGGGGGTGGCGGCGTTGATCGCCCAGCAGGCCACGATGATCGTGGTGATGCTGCTGTCCAACAACTGGATCGGCGAGCCCGCGCTCCTCGTCTACAACTACGCGTGGGCGATCTACCTGGTGCCCTATGCGGTGCTCGCCGTGCCCCTCGCGACCAGTGCCTTCCCCGGCTTGTCCGCTCACGCGGCCGACGGGTCGTGGGAGGACTTCGCCGGCCTCGCCGCGCGCACGACGCGGGCGGTGGTGCTGATCTCCGGGCTGGCCGCGGGGGCGCTCGCCGCGGCGGCGGGGCCTGGATCGATCGTCTTCCTCGGCGCGGCGACCCGCGTGCCGCCGATCGAGATGGCGCGCACGGTGGCGCTCTTCGCGCCAGGCCTGATCGGCTACGGGCTGATCGCGCAGCTGAGCAGGGTCCTCTACGCGGAGGGCAGGGGCAGGGCGGCGGCGACCGGCACGGTCGTGGGCTGGCTGGTGGCGATGGCCGCGCAGACAGTGCTCGTGCTCACGCTGCCCGACGGGTGGAAGGTGGGCGGACTCGCGCTCGGCATGACGGTCGGCATGACAGCAGGCGGAGCGTGGCTGCTGGTAGAAGTGATGCGCGGTCCTGCGCGGCGCGCGGCGGTCCCTGAGGAGGGCCGGGCGCGTGCCGCGGTCACGCAGGCGCCTGCTCGCGCGGGCGAGCCCGCAGGCGGGGTCGCCCGCGCGCTGCTCGCCGCCGTCGTCGGGGGCGGGCTCGGGTTCCTGGCGGGCTCGGGGGTCGTGGCGCTGCTGCCCGTGACCGGTCTGCCCGCCCAGGCGGGGGTCGCCGTCCTGGCCGGGATCGTCGCACTGGGCGCCGGCGCTCTCGCGATCGCCGTGCTCGACAGGCCGGACGCAGTGGCGCTGGCGGCCATGGTGGCGCGACGCCGTCGCGCCGGTTCCAGGACGGGTGGTGAGTGATGCGGGTGGCCTTCGTGCTCGGCACGACCTCGGGCGGCACGGGCAGGCACGTCGGGATGCTCGCCGAAGGGCTGCTGCGGCGCGGACACCAGGTCCTGGTCGTCGGCCCGGCCGGCGTGGAGGAGCAGTTCGGCTTTCGCGCCATGGGGGCGGCCTTCGCGGCCGTGCCCGTCTCCGACCGGCCGCAGCCGATCAACGACGCCAAGGCGGTGCTGCGGATCAGGCGCCACCTGCGAGGGGCGGACGTGGCGCACGCCCACGGGCTGCGGGCGGGGGCGCTGGCGGCGCTGGCGGGAGCAAGGACGCCGCTGGTCGTGACGCTCCACAACGCGCTCACCGCGGGCGGGCTGATCGGCGCGGTCTACGGGACGCTCGAACGGATCGTGGCCAGGAGAGCCGATCGGGTGCTGGTCGTCTCGCCCGACCTCGGTGACAGGATGCGGGCACTGGGGGCTCGCGAAGTGGCGCCCGCGGTGGTGCCGGCGCCGCCCCTGCGCGCGGCGATCAGGTCCGAGGCGGCGGTGCGGGAGGAACTGGGGGCGGGGGAGCGGCCCCTGGTGCTGACCATCGCCAGGCTGGCCCAGCAGAAGGGTCTGGAAACCCTTCTCGACGTCGCCGCCACCTTTCCCTCGACAGGACACGCGGGCACCCCGGCGACCGAGACCTCGGGCGCACGCTCGACGGCTCCGGACCCCGGCGGGCAGGAGGCGAGCCGCGGCGTACCCGCGGGAGTCGCGGCTTCCGGTGGTCATGAGGGAGCTTCACGGTCTGGAGATCTCGGGGCGGGGCGGCCGCTGTTCGTCGTCGCGGGGGAGGGGCCGCTCAGGCAGGAGTTGCAGGCCAGGATCGAGGCGGAGAAGCTGCCCGTCCTCCTGCTCGGCAACAGGGACGACATCCCCGACCTGCTCGCCGCCGCCACTCTCGTGCTGTGGCCGAGCCGCTGGGAGGGCCAGCCGCTCAGCCTGAGCGAGGCGCTCATGGCGGGAAAGCCCGTCCTCGCCACCGACGTGGGCGGCATCCCCGCGCTGACAGGCGGGGCGGGGGTGCTGGTGCCGTACGGGGATGTGAGGGCGACACGCGCGGCCGTGCGCGAGCTGATCGACGATCCCGGCGCGCGGTCGCGGCTGGCGGAGGCCGCCAGGGCAAGAGGAGCGCGGCTTCCCCGCGCCGACGACGCGGTCGAGGCGGCGCTGACCGCCTACCAGGAACGATCACGCCCGGCGAAGGGATGATTAGGCGGCGCTAAGTCGTTCTCCTATACTGCTTTGGTTAGGGAGGGGAGTATCCCTTCGCGACAGCCTCGTCATCACGGTTCGCCCCGCGCCACGGGGCTCCCGGGGCTGCCGGTCCGGCTCGGTGAGTGGGCGGGAGAGACCTCCGGTCGTCTGTCATGCGCACCGGAGGGTTGGAACCACTGTGGGTGTACCTGTTTGGGCTTGGATCGCCGTCATCGCGGGACTGCTACTCGTCATCGCCGTAGACCTGTGGATCGTCGACAGGGGCGAGGCGCGGGAGTTCTCCATGAAGCAGGCAGGCTTCTGGGTCTCCTTCTACGTCATCCTTGCGATGCTCTTCGGGGTGATTCTCTGGGTCACCAGTGGAGGTGAAACGGCGGGGCAGTTCTTCGCCGGCTACATCACCGAGTACAGCCTGAGCGTCGACAACCTGTTCATCTTCTTCATCATCATGGGGCGCTTCGCCGTTCCCAAGGTCTACCAGCACAGGGTCCTTCTCGTCGGCATCCTGATGGCGCTGGTGATGCGCGGCATCTTCATCGCGCTCGGCGCGGCGGCGCTGCAGCGCTTCAGCTGGCTCTTCTACGTCTTCGGCGCCTTCCTCATCTACACGGCGATCAACCTGATCCGCCAGCACGGTCACGACGACGACGAGTTCAAGGAGAACGCCCTGCTGCGGTGGGTGCGCAGGGCCTTCCCGACCACGCCCGACTACGTCGGCCACAAGGTGACCGTCAAGATCGACGGCAAGCGCATGGTCACCCCGATGCTGATCGTCATGGTGGCCATCGGCACCACTGATCTGCTGTTCGCGCTCGACTCGATCCCCGCCATCTTCGGCCTCACCCAGGACCCCTTCATCGTCTTCACCGCCAACGCGTTCGCCCTGATGGGCCTGCGTCAGCTGTACTTCCTCCTCGGCGGGCTGCTGCAGCGCCTGGTCTACATCAGCTACGGCCTGGCGTTCATCCTTGGCTTCATCGGGGTTAAGCTGATTCTCGAGGCCCTGCACGCCAGCGAGGTCTCGTGGGCGCCGGAAGTGCCCATCTGGGTGTCCCTGACCGTGATCGGCATCACGATGGTCGTCACCACCGTGGCCAGCCTGCTCAAGTCCCGCAGCGATGCTCGGAAGGGGAAGGAAATTCCCACCTCCGCGAGCGCGAACGAAGGCTAGCGCGACGGTGGTCCAGGCGCTTTGCTTCGTGTAACAGTTGCGAATTATGTAACATCTCGACAAAGCGCCCGTCCGTAGTCACCATCAAAGGTTGTCAGTGTCAGACGATTCCGCAAGCCGCCAGCAGGGCCGCCGTGTACGGCTGGCCCGTGGCGTCTCTCCGTGGCTCTTCCCGACCGTGGCCGCCGCGGCGGCCACGACGTTCCTCAGCCGCCGTGACCGGCGCTGGGGCTTCGCGGCCGTGCCGCTGACCGCGCTCACCGGCGCCATGCTCTGGTTCTTCCGCGACCCCGACCGCGAGCCGGGAGAGGGCACGATCCTCTCGCCGGCCGACGGCGTCGTGCAGAGCATCGACCCGTGGCCGGACGGCCGCACCCGGGTGGCGATCTTCATGAGCCCCCTGAACGTGCACGTCAACCGGGCACCCCTTGCGGGAACTGTCACCTCCGTGCAGCATGTGGCGGGTGGGTTCCTGCCGGCTTTCAACAAGGACAGCGACCAGAACGAGCGCGTGGTGTGGCATTTCGAGACCGCGCTCGGCGACATCGAGATGGTGCAGATCGCGGGCGCTGTGGCGCGCAGGATCGTGCCGTACATGACCTCCGGCGTCAAAGTCTCGCAGACCGAGCGCATCGGGCTCATCAGGTTCGGTTCGCGGGTGGACATCTACCTTCCCGAAGGGATCTCGCCCGCGGTGAGCGTCGGCGAGAAGACGGTGGCGGGGGTGACTCGAATTGACCGCGGCTGAGGCTGGAGGCTGGCAGGCCGAGGAGGAGGAGCCGCGCGGTCCTGTGGGCAAGGCCTTCAGGCTGTCGGCGGCAGACTCTCTGTCCCTGGGCAACGCCCTGTGCGGCTTCCTGGCCGTCTGCGTGCTCGCCTCGTCGGCGATCCAGGCGCTGAAGGCGGGCGCCGGGTTCGTACCCGACCCGCGCTACTTCGCCACCGCCGTGGTGCTGCTGCTGATCGGCGCCACGTGCGACCTGTTCGACGGCCTGGTGGCGCGGCGCTTCCGTGCCTCCGCGATGGGCGCCGAGCTCGACAACCTGGCCGACGTGATCAGCTTCGGCTTCGCGCCCGCCTTCATGGTGGTGATCTGGGGCGGCTTCACCGGCAAACTCCCGCTCACGGCCGTGATCGTCGCGGCGGCGTCCGTGCTGATCGCCGGATGCGTACGGCTGGCCCGCTTCGCCTGCGTCAAGACCAAGAGCGGCGACTTCATGGGCCTGCCCATCCCGATGGGCGCGATGACGGTCGTCTCGATCGTGCTGCTGTTCCAGCCCAACTGGTTCTCGCTGGCGGCGGTGCTCGGCGTCGCGTGGCTGATGGTCAGCCGCATCGAGTACCCCAAGCCCAAGGGGCAGCTCGCGGCCGTGGTGCTCGCCTGGATCATGATCAACGTGGCCTGCCTCACCGCGTGGGCCGCCTGGCCGCAGGGCGGCGACACGCTCATCCAGGTCGGCGCCACCATGCAGATCACGCTGGTCGCCGCGATCCCGCTGAGGGTGCTGTTCTTCAAGCGCGAGCAGCGCAAGGAGCGCAAGGACGCCGCCCGCGTGGGCGACTGATCGAGGCTTTCCCCTCCTGCGGGTGGGCTCGCCCGGGTTTCAATGGAACCATGCGCGAGCACACCCGCACCTATTTTCTCGGCCGGTTGGCCAGGGAGTTGGAGCTTCGCGGCCTGGCGACGAGCCTGCGCGCCGAACCGCCTTCGCTGCGGGTCGGCGGCGAGCAGGGCTCGGGCCTGCTGACGGAGACCGTCGACTGCGTCGCGCTGGCCGACGGCTGGTTCTACCGGTGGTCGTGGGGTGAGGTGCTGGCCAGCACCGCCGATCCCGCGGCCGCGGCCGAGAAGGTGGTCCGCATCCTGTCCGCGAGGGAGGGCCCGTGACCGGCCCGGGATGAGCCCGGTACGGTGGGTGCCCGCCGTACCGGCGGGTTCTCACCAGCCGCGGGCCTTCCATTCCGGCAGAGAGGGACGCTCGGCGCCGAGCGTGGTGTCCTTGCCGTGGCCCGGATACACCCATGTCTCGTCGGGCAGCCGGTCGAAGACCCGCTCCACGACGTCGGAGTAGAGCTGCTCGAACCGTTCGGCGTCCTTCCACGTGTTGCCGACGCCGCCGGGGAACAGCGAGTCGCCGGTGAACAGGTGCCGCTCGCCCTCGCCGCCGTCGTACAGCAGGGCGATCGAGCCGGGCGTGTGGCCCCGCAGGTGGATCACTTCGAGCGTGACATCGCCCACGGAGACGTGGTCGCCGTGTTCCACGAGCCGGTCCACGGTGACGGGCAGCGCGCCCGCGTCGAGCGGGTGGGCGAGCGTCGTCGCGCCCGTCACCTTGACCACCTGCTCCAGGGCCTGCCAGTGGTCGCCGTGCTGGTGCGTGGTGACGACGGTGCTGATCGGCTGGTCCGACGTCAGCGCCAGGATCCTGTCGGCGTCGGCGGCCGCGTCGATGAGCAGCCCTTCGCCGGTCTCGGCACAGCGCAACAGGTAGGCGTTGTTGTCGAACGGGCCCACGGCGAGCTTGGAGATGGTCAGCTTGGGCAGCTCCCGGACGTCGGCGGGGCCGCCGACCTGGACATCGCCTGTGTAGGTCATGGGCTCTCCTCTGGATAGGTGTCAGGAGGCGCCGAGGGGAGGTCCGCCGGAGAGGGCATGGTCAGCCACGGCGGCGGTGGAGGTACCTCCTCACGTGGGGCGCCCGGCTCCTCTCGCACCACCCTAATCCCCTGTCCAGCCGACCGGCCGGTCAGCCAGGCGAGCACCTCACGGGCCTCTCCTCGCACCACCGGTCCCTTCCCCAGGTCGCTCCACTCATCCACGGGCTCGGTGAAGACGATGCCGCCCACCGTGCTCTCGCCGTACGGCCAGCAGGTCAGGGTGTCGTGCAACTCCCTGCGCACGAACGCGGCGGGCCAGTCGGCGGGCGTGTATCCCGCGTCCAGGTCCACATGGTGGAGCTCCAGCTCCCGCAGCCGCCGCACCAGGACGTACCAGGCGGGATGGGGCGGCGGACGCAGCGCGGCGACACGGGCCGACCAGGCGGCCTCGGGCAGCGACTCGACGGCGGCGGCCAGCCGCGCGGCGCTGTCGACCAGGTCGGCGCGCTGCTCGGCGGCCGGACGCGCGGCTCCCGCCTCGATGTCGGCCGCCCGCCGGCCCGGGTCGGGATACTGCGGCGTCTCGACGCCTGTCCTGGCCCAGGTCAGCAGGTTGCCGAGGCCGTCGGCGTTGCGGGCGACATGGGTGATGACGTGGCCCCTGCTCCAGCCGGGCAGCAGGGACGGCGCCGCGATGTCGGCGTCGTCGAGCTCGGCCGCCGTGGCGATGAAGCGGTCCGTCGCGGCGGCGAGCTCGGCGCGCAGCGTGGGGAGAACGGTCATGCGGGCATAATGCCGCAGTTCACGTGGTTGAACCTCCAAGGACCGGTACCGGCCGGGAAGAAAGCCGTACTCTGGTGAGGGAAGTTTCCGGCGGGGCGCCAGCGGACCCCCGAAATTGTCGGACCCTCCCTTTACCATCCCCCGTGGACCTATCAACACCTTCGACGTCGGGATCACCGTGGCAGACCGTTTGATCGTGCGTGGCGCACGAGAACACAACCTCAAGGACGTCTCGCTCGACCTTCCGCGAGACTCCCTGATCGTCTTCACCGGGCTCTCCGGCTCGGGCAAGTCGAGCCTGGCTTTCGACACGATCTTCGCCGAGGGTCAGCGCCGCTACGTCGAGTCCCTGTCGTCCTACGCCCGCCAGTTCCTCGGCCAGATGGACAAGCCCGACGTCGACTTCATCGAGGGCCTTTCTCCCGCGGTCTCCATCGACCAGAAGTCGACCAGCCGCAACCCCCGCTCGACGGTCGGCACGATCACCGAGGTCTACGACTACCTGCGACTGCTGTGGGCGCGCATCGGAAAGCCCCACTGCCCGGCCTGCGAGCGCCCCATCGCCAGGCAGACGCCGCAGCAGATCGTCGACAGGGTGATGGAGCTGGAGGAGGGCACCCGCTTCCAGGTGCTCGCCCCTGTCATCAGGGGCCGCAAGGGCGAGTACGCCGAGCTGTTCCGCGAGCTGCAGACCAAGGGCTTCGCCAGGGCGAGGGTCGACGGCACGGTGATCCGTCTCGAAGAGCCGCCGACGCTGAAGAAGTACGAGAAGCACGACATCGAGGTCATCGTGGACCGGCTGTCGGTGAAGGAGTCCTCGCGCAGGCGGCTCACCGACTCGGTGGAGACCGCGCTGCAGCTGTCCGGCGGCACGATCACGCTGGAGTTCGTCGACCTGCCCGAGACCGACCCCGGCCGTGAGCGCTTCTACTCCGAGCACCTCTACTGCCCCTACGACGACCTGTCGTTCGAGGAGCTGGAGCCGCGTTCGTTCTCCTTCAACTCGCCGTTCGGGGCCTGCCCCGAGTGCACGGGCCTCGGCACCAAGATGGAGGTCGACCCCGACCTCGTCGTACCAGACCCGGAGAAGACGCTCGGCGACGGCGCGCTCAACCCGTGGGCGGGCGGCCACACCAGCGAATACTTCATCCGCCTCATCGAGGCGCTCGGCCTGGCCATGGGCTTCAACCTCGACACCCCGTGGGAGCGGCTGCCGAAGAAGGCGCAGAAGTCGCTGCTGTACGGCCACGACGAGCAGGTCCACGTCCGCTACAGCAACAGGTACGGCAGGCAGCGCGCCTACTACACCACCTACGAGGGTGTGATCCCCTGGGTGCAGCGTAGGCACGCCGAGGCCGAAAGCGACTCCTCGCGCGAGCGCTTCGAGGGCTACATGCGCGAGATCCCGTGCCCGGCCTGCCGGGGGGCAAGGCTCAAGCCGGTCTCGCTGGCCGTCACCGTCGCCGACAAGTCCATCGCCGAGGTGTCGGGCATGTCCATCGGCGAGTGCGCCAAGTTCCTCGCCGCGCTGAAGCTGTCCGAGCGCGACATGCAGATCGCCGAACGGGTGGTCAAGGAGATCAACGCCCGGATGGGCTTCCTGCTCGACGTCGGGCTCGACTACCTCACCATGGACCGTGCCGCCGGCACGCTCGCCGGCGGCGAGGCCCAGCGCATCCGCCTGGCCACGCAGATCGGCTCGGGCCTGGTCGGCGTGCTCTACGTCCTCGACGAGCCGTCCATCGGCCTGCACCAGCGCGACAACATGCGGCTGCTCGACACGCTGATCAGGCTGCGCGACATGGGCAACACGCTGATCGTCGTCGAGCACGACGAGGACACCATCGCCGCCGCCGACTGGGTGGTCGACATCGGTCCCGGCGCGGGCGAGCACGGCGGTCAGGTCGTCGTCTCGGGCACCGTGCAGGACCTCCTCGCCAGCGAGGAGTCGATGACGGGCGCCTACCTGTCGGGCCGCAGGTCGATCGCCGTGCCGGCCAAGCGCCGCAAGCGGGACAGGAAGCGGCAGATCACGGTGAAGGGCGCGCGCGAGCACAACCTGAAGGGCGTCGACATCGACTTCCCCCTCGGCGTGTTCACCGCCGTCACCGGAGTGTCGGGTTCCGGCAAGTCGACGCTGGTCAACGACATTCTCTACAACGCCCTGGCCAAGGAGCTCAACGGTGCCCGCACGGTGCCGGGCCGCCATTCCAGGGTCAACGGCATGGACCAGGTCGACAAGGTCGTCCACGTCGACCAGTCGCCGATCGGCCGTACGCCGCGCTCCAACCCGGCGACCTACACCGGCGTCTTCGACCACGTCCGCAAGCTGTTCGCGGCGACCACCGAGGCGAAGGTGCGCGGCTACCAGCCGGGCCGGTTCAGCTTCAACGTCAAGGGCGGCCGCTGCGAGGCGTGCGCGGGCGACGGCACGATCAAGATCGAGATGAACTTCCTGCCGGACGTCTACGTCCCCTGCGAGGTCTGCCACGGCGCCCGCTACAACAGGGAGACGCTGGAGGTCCACTACAAGGGCAAGACGATCTCCGAGGTGCTCGACATGCCGATCGAGGAGGCGCTGTCCTTCTTCGAGGCGATCCCGGCGATCAAGCGGCACCTGCAGACGCTCAACGACGTCGGTCTCGGCTACGTACGGCTCGGGCAGCCGGCCACCACGCTGTCGGGCGGCGAGGCGCAGCGTGTCAAGCTCGCCTCCGAGCTGCAGCGGCGCCAGACGGGCCGCACGATCTACGTGCTCGACGAGCCGACCACGGGCCTGCACTTCGAGGACATCCGGCGACTGCTCGGCGTGCTCGGGCGGCTGGTCGACGGCGGCAACACGGTGATCGTGATCGAGCACAACCTCGACGTGATCAAGACCGCCGACTGGGTGATCGACATGGGTCCCGAGGGCGGATCCCGCGGCGGCACGCTGGTCGCGGCGGGCACCCCCGAGGAGGTGGCCCTGGTGGACGAGAGCCACACGGGTCGCTTCCTGCGGAAGATCCTTTCCGTCTGACGGTCTCGCGGAGGGGACGGCGCCGTTCGCGCCGTCCCCTCCACGGGCCTATCGGCGGCGGCGCTTCGCCGCGTCGCCGCGCTGCAGCCACCACTCGGCGACCAGCAGCGGGATCGTCCACCCCAGCCACGTGCTGAGGCCCGCGACCGTGTGCATGAGTTGCTGCTCGCCGCCGGCAGGGGTCGACGGGGACAGCAGCACCACCGCGAGCGCGCCCCAGAACCGGTTCGTGATGATCGACATGGTGAGGGCGAAGCTGCGGATCATCCAGCGCCTGTGCTCGGCGAACCTGCGCTGCCTGGCCATCCGCCATCCCGCGATCGTGCAGGCCAGCCACAGCGGCGCCATGAGCAGGGAACTGGCCATCGCCACGGGCCCGAACGGCGTGGCCCACGCCAGCACCAGTGCGAGCATGCCCGCCGGCAGCTGGGCGAGCACGTACACGCGGCCGATGACCCGGTGCGCCCGCCGGTGACGCTGCCTGAACCAGGGCCACACCTGCAGGCAGCAGGCCAGCATCGCGATCGAGCCCAGCACCACGTGTACCGAGAGCACGGCGTAGTACCACGGGTACGGCGCGGGCACCCGCGACAGCGAAGGGTCGAGAGAGAGGTAGGGCGGCAGCGAGAACGCGACGAACGCGATCGCCACGACGCCGAGCGGTGCCACCCACGGCCGCCGCCACCAGCGCGGACGGGAGGCGCGCTCTCTGCGGACAGGGGGAGTGGTTGTGGTCGTCATGCCCTCACCGTCCGCGCCCGCGCTGACCGTCGGCTCACCATCCGCTGACCGGATCGCCGTCAGCCTCCCGACGGGGCCGGATGCGGGACCGACGGGTGGTCTCAATAAGCTGAAGAGCAGGTAAAGGCCCGGCCTGGCATGGGCGTCGGGGGACGGTGGAGGGGCGACATGGCAGGCGAGGAGCGGGGTCGAGGCGTGCCCGGGATCGGGCGGCGCGAGATGCTGGGCGCGACGGGCGTGGCGGTGTGCGGCGTCGCGCTGGCGGGGTGCGGCGCCTCCGACGGATCGGCGAAAGCGGTGGTGCCGCCGGGCATCAAGGGCAAGGTCATCGCGCAGAAGGCCGACGTGCCCGTGGGCGGCGGCAAGGTGATCCAGGAGTGGAAGATCGTGATCACCCAGCCCACGTCGGGGGTGTTCAAGGCGTTCACCGCCAAGTGCCCGCACCGCGGCTGCGCGGTGGGCCGCCCCGAGGACGGGGTCATGACGTGCCCGTGCCACGGCAGCGAGTTCGCCGCCGACTCGGGCAAGTGCCTGAAGGGTCCCGCACAGGGCGCGCTGGCGGAGTTCCCGCTCAAGGTCGAAGGTGACGGCATCATCATCTTGTGATGTGAAACGGTAAATCTGCATGGATCAGGGGGCTGTCGAGGGAGACTCTGAACCGGTACGGCCGCGCCGGCCGTAACTGAGAGAGACAGCGAATCCTGGGAGGGTGACCATGGCAGAGACGACACGCCGCGCGGTGATGCTGGGAGCTGGGGGTGCGGGCCTGGGGGCGCTGCTCACCGCGTGCGCGAGCTACGGCCAGCCGGCGGGTGACACGGCGGCCGCGCCTGCGACGAGCGGCTCGGGCGAGGCGCAGCCCGCCGAGTCGGAGTCGGCGGCGCCGAAGTCCAAGAAGAAGCCGGCCGGTGACGAACTGGCCGGCACGGCCGACATCCCCGAGGGGGGCGGCAAGGTCTTCGCGAACCAGAAGGTCGTGGTGACGCAGCCCACGGCGGGCGAGTTCAAGTGCTTCACCGCCGTGTGCACCCACCAAGGATGCACGGTCGCCAGTGTCTCGAACGGCACGATCAACTGCCCGTGCCACGGCAGCAAGTTCAACATCGCCGACGGTTCCGTCGCCAACGGTCCCGCGGCCAAGCCCCTGGCCGAGAAGAAGATCACCGTCGAGGGCGACTCGATTTCGTTGGCATAGAGCACGTTCTTTCACAATTTTCTCAGCAGTCTGCGGTTGGTTGGACCGCATGTCAGCAGATCTTCAGAGCCGCAGGACCGTCATCGCCGGCGTGGGAGCGGGTGGCCTCGCCATGGCGCTCGCCGCGTGCGGCGGCGATGGCGGCGCGACCAGTGCGGCGCCCCAGGCGCAGGAAAGCTCGGCGGCACCGTCGGCCTCGGCCTCGGAGTCCGCCTCGACCGGCGCGGGCGGCGGCGCCCTCACGTCCGCGGCCGACGTCCCCGTCGGCGGCGGGACGATCTTCAAGGAGCAGAAGGTCGTCGTGACCCAGCCGACGGCCGGGCAGTTCAAGTGCTTCAGCGCGATCTGCACCCACAAGGGCTGTCCTGTGGCGTCTGTCGGCGACGGGACCATCGACTGCCCGTGTCACGGCAGCAAGTTCAGCATCGAGGACGGCTCGGTCAAGGGCGGGCCCGCGACCGCGCCGCTGGCCGAGGTGCCGATCAAGGTCGACGGAGACGCGATCACGCTGGCGTGAGGCGCCGCCCGCCGTACCCGAGGGCCTTCGGGTACGGCGGGCGGCTCCGTCACGGGTGCGCTGCCGGCGGGCTTGACGGTTCGGTGGGCCAAGGCTGGATCGCGCTTGGTTGTCGGTGGTGGCCTATAGGCTTTTGAACGTGGCGAGCACCTTGAGTTTCCGGCCGAAGCCGGGGTCGATCCCCGATTCCCCAGGGGTCTATCGGTTCCGGGACGCCAACGCCCGGGTGATCTACGTGGGCAAGGCGAAGAGCCTGCGCCAGCGGCTCAACTCCTACTTCGCCGACTTCGTTGGGCTGCATCCGCGCACCCAGACCATGCTCACCACCGCGGCGAGCGTCGACTGGACGGTCGTGGGCACCGAGGTCGAGGCGCTCCAGCTCGAATACTCCTGGATCAAGGAGTTCGACCCGCGTTTCAACGTCAAGTACCGCGACGACAAGTCCTACCCCTACCTCGCGGTCACCATGGGCGAGGAGTTCCCGCGCGTGCAGGTGATGCGCGGCGCGAAGAAGAAAGGCACCCGCTACTTCGGGCCCTACTCCCATGCCTGGGCCATCCGCGAGACCGTCGACCTGCTGCTGCGGGTCTTCCCTGTGCGCACCTGCTCGGCCGGCGTCTTCAAGAGGGCGGGACAGATCGGCAGGCCGTGCCTGCTCGGCTACATCGACAAGTGCTCGGCCCCCTGCGTCGCCAGGGTGACGCCGGAGGAGCACCGCGAGCTGGCCGAGGACTTCTGCGACTTCATGGCGGGCAACACGAGCCGCTTCATCAAGCGTCTCGAGCAGGACATGCGCGCCGCGGCCGGTGAGCAGGAGTACGAGCGGGCCGCGCGCATCCGTGATGACATCCAGGCCCTGCAACGCGCGCTGGAGAAGCAGGCGGTCGTGTTCGGCGACGCCACCGACGCCGACGTGATCGCCCTGTCGGAGGACCCGCTGGAGGCGGCCGTCCAGGTGTTCTACGTGCGCGCCGGGCGCATCAGGGGCCAGCGCGGCTGGGTGGTCGACAAGGTCGAGGAGACCACGCCTGGCGAGCTGGTCGAGCACTTCCTCCTGCAGATCTACTCCGAGGGCGAGATCCCCAAGGAGGTGCTGGTGCCCGTGCTGCCGCCGGACGCCGACGCCGTCACCGAACTGCTGACCGAGCAGCGCGGCGCCAGGGTGGAGCTGCGGGTGCCGCAGCGGGGTGACAAGAAGTCGCTGATGGAGACCGTCGAGCGCAACGCCAAGGAGGCGCTGGCCCAGCACAAGATCCGCAGAGCCAGCGACCTGACGACGCGGAGCAAGGCGTTGCAGGAGATCGCCGAAGCGCTCGACCTCGACCAGGCGCCGCTGCGCATCGAGTGCTACGACGTGTCCCACCTGCAGGGGGAGAACGTCGTCGCGTCGATGGTGGTCTTCGAGGACGGGCTCGCCCGCAAGAGCGAGTACCGGCGCTTCGCCGTACGGACGAAGGAGGGCGATGTCGCCTCGATCCACGAGGTGATCACCCGCAGGTTCAAGCGCTACCTGGAGGAGCGCTCGGCCACCGGCGAGCTGACGGCGGAGGACGAGCATGGGCACGGGCCGATCGACCCGGAGACCGGCAAGCCGCGCAAGTTCGCCTATCCGCCCAACCTGGTGGTGGTCGACGGCGCGGGGCCGCAGGCCGCGGCGGCACAGCGGGCGCTCGACGAGCTCGGCGTCGACGACGTCGCGGTGTGCGGGCTCGCCAAGCGGCTGGAGGAGGTCTGGCTGCCGGGCGACGACCAGCCGGTCATCCTGCCGCGCGCCAGCGAGGGCCTCTACCTGCTGCAACGGGTGCGCGACGAGGCACATCGCTTCGCCATCACCTACCATCGATCCAAGCGGTCCAAGACGGTGAAGGAGAGCGCGCTCGACGGCGTGCCTGGCCTCGGCCCGGCCCGTAGACAGGCGTTGCTCAAGCATTTCGGCTCCGTGAAGCGGCTGCGTGAGGCCACCGTGGCCGAGATCTGCGAGGTTCCCGGCATCGGCCGCGCGACCGCAGAGGTGATCGTGTCGAGGTTTGCCCAGGAGTAGTGAGGGTTATGAGCAGCCCAGAGCATCAAGGACGCGCCGAGACCGCGTTCGTCATCGTGACCGGCATGTCAGGCGCCGGGCGCAGCACCGCGGCCAAGGCGCTTGAGGACTTGGGCTGGTTCGTCATCGACAACCTGCCGCCGGGGTTGCTGTTCGCCATGGCCGAGGAGGCGGGAAGGGTCAAGCTGGCCGCCGACAAGGTGGCGGCCGTGGTCGACGTGCGGAGCCTGGCGTTCACCACCGAC
Organism: Nonomuraea sp. bgisy101; assembly: GCF_057708945.1. Lineage (NCBI taxonomy): Bacteria > Bacillati > Actinomycetota > Actinomycetes > Streptosporangiales > Streptosporangiaceae > Nonomuraea > Nonomuraea sp. bgisy101. The sequence goes on along the minus strand of NZ_JBYITD010000013.1, from coordinate 247,313 downwards.
CTCAACGCGGCGATCGAGGAGCTGGAGGGGCGCGGGGTGCGCGTCCGCGTGGTGTTCCTCGAGGCCAGCGACGAGGAGCTGGTGCGCAGGTTCGAGAACGTGCGCAGGCCGCACCCGCTGCAGGGCGAGGGCAGGCTGGTCGACGGCATCGCGCGCGAGCGCGGCATCCTGCGCGAGGTGCGCGCCAACGCCGACCTGGTGATAGACACCTCGGCGCACAACGTCCACGAGCTGCGCAACAAGATCGTCGCCTATTTCGGCGGCGACAACAGGCCGGGGCTGCGGGTCAACGTGGTCTCCTTCGGCTTCAAGTACGGCCTGCCCGTCGACGCCGACCTCGTCGTCGACTGCCGCTTCCTGCCCAACCCGCACTGGGTGCCCGACCTGCGGCCGATGAACGGCCTCGACGCTCCCGTGCGCGACTACGTCCTCGGACAGGCGGGGGCCAAGGAGTTCCTCGACGCCTACGAGGAGGCGTTCAAGATCGTCGCGGCCGGGTACTCTCGCGAGGGCAAGAGCTACGCGACGCTGGCGGTGGGCTGCACGGGCGGGAAGCACCGCAGCGTGGCCATGGCTGAACAGCTCGGCGGCCGGCTGCGCGACCGCGGGATGGAGGTCCAGGTGAGTCACCGGGATGTGGGCCGGGAGTGACGGATGAGCAGCGGAACATAGCCAAGCAGGAAACGCAGCGGCCGGACCGGATGGTCCGGCCGGAGGCACGGCGTTCGTCGGGTGAGGCCGGGCTGGAGGCGTGGAGTCCGTCGGGCGAGGCTGGGCTGGAGGCGCGGCGTGCTGAGGACGAGGCGCGGTCGGACGCGCAGCGCTCGGGGTACGACGTGCAGGGCTCGGCACACGAGGTGCGGTCGGACGCGGAGGGCTCGGGGCGCGAGGTCGAGGCGATAGCGCGCGGACCGGTCGGTGAGCCTCGGAAGGTCGCCAGAGGCGTGGCCGGCCCTCAGGAGGACGCGGGTGGCGTGGCAGGCGGCTCTTGGGAGGACGCGGGCGGTGTGGCCGGCGACCCTCGGGAGGGCGCGGGTGGCGTGGTCGGCGGCTCTCGGCAGGACATGCGGGCTTCGGCCGGCGACGCTCTGGAAGCTCCGGTCGGTGAGGTCCGGGCAGACGCGCGGGCGGTGGACGGTGAGGCTCGTGAGGATGTGCGGGCCGCGGATGACGGGCGTGTGGGGCGGAGACCGAAGGTGGTCGCGCTGGGCGGCGGACACGGGCTCTACGCCTCCCTGACCGCGCTGCGGACCGTGACGGACGAACTGACCGCCGTCGTGACCGTGGCCGATGACGGCGGCTCCAGCGGCAGGCTCAGGCGCGAGCTCGGCGTGCTGCCGCCCGGCGACCTGCGGATGGCGCTGGCCGCGCTGTGCGGCGACGACGAATGGGGCAGTACCTGGAGCGAGGTGGTCCAGCACCGGTTCAGGAGCGAGGGCGACCTGCACGGGCACGCCGTCGGCAACCTCCTGATCGTGGCCCTGTGGGAGCTGCTGGGAGACCCGGTGGCGGGGCTCGACTGGGTGGGACGCCTGCTCGGCGCCCACGGCAGGGTGCTGCCGATGGCCTCGGTGCCGCTCGACATCGTCGCCGAGGTCGAGCTCGACGGTGTGACCTCGACCGTGCGCGGCCAGGTGGCGTGCGCGCTCACCCCTGGCAGGGTCCAGGCCATCTCGCTGGTGCCCGAGGACCCGCCCGCGCGTCCCGAGGCTGTGCAGGCGATCCTCGACGCCGACTGGGTCGTCTTCGGCCCCGGATCGTGGTTCACCAGCGTGCTGCCGCACCTGAAGGTGCCCGAGCTGGCCGAGGCGCTCCACGTCACCAGGGCACGGCGGCTGGTCACGCTCAATCTCGCCCCCCAGCCGGGCGAGACCGACGACTTCTCACCCCAGCAACACCTGGAGGTGCTCAGGCAGCACGCCCCCGACCTCACGGTGGACGTGGTCCTGGCCGACACGGGCGTGGTCGACGACCCCGACGCGCTGGAGAAGGCCGCGGCCGCTCTGGGCGGCCGGGTGGTCACGGCCGTCGTGGCGGCCGAGGACGGCTCGCCGAGGCATGACCCACGACGTCTTGCCTCCGTCCTTGACGAGATTTTCCTCCAGAAGCGTTGATCCTGGTCGGCGTCGCGCGAAGGTGCGAGAGACTTCTTGGGAGCCGGTCTGTATGGGGGAGGACTAACGCTTATGGCAATGACAGGTGTGGTGAAGGACGAGCTGAGCCGACTGCCGGTGCTCAAGCCTTGCTGCCGCAAGGCGGAGGTGTCCACGCTGCTGCGCTTCGCGAGCGGGCTGCACCTCGTGGGCGGACGCATCGTGATCGAGGCCGAGCTCGACACCAACGCCACCGCCCGCCGGCTGATCAAGGACATCGGCGAGGTCTTCGGCCACAAGGCCGAGGTGCTCGTGCTCGCTCCCGCGGGGCTGCGCAAGGGCTCGCGCTACGTCGTGCGCGTCTACCGCGACGGCGAGGCGCTGGCCAGGCAGACCGGCCTGATCGACAACCACGGCCGCCCTGTCAGGGGTCTGCCCCGCCAGGTGGTGGCAGGAGCCTCCTGCGACGCGGAGGCGGCATGGCGGGGAGCCTTCCTCGCCCACGGGTCGCTGACCGAGCCGGGCCGTTCGATGTCGCTGGAGGTGACCTGCCCAGGACCTGAGGCGGCGCTCGCGCTGGTGGGCTCGGCGCGGCGGCTCAAGATCCACGCCAAGGCGCGGGAGGTGCGCGGCGTCGACAGGGTCGTCGTGCGGGACGGCGACGCGATCAGCGCGCTGCTGACCAGGCTCGGTGCCCACGACAGCGTGCTCGCGTGGGAGGAGCGGCGGATGCGCCGCGAGGTGCGCGCCACCGCCAACAGGCTCGCCAACTTCGACGACGCCAACCTGCGGCGTTCGGCGCGCGCGGCTGTGGCGGCGGGTGCGCGGGTACAGCGGGCGCTGGAGATCCTCGGCGACGACGCCCCCGACCACCTGGTCATCGCCGGCCGGCTGCGGGTGGAGCACAAGCAGGCGTCGCTGGAGGAACTGGGCCAGATCGCCGACCCGCCGCTGACCAAGGACGCGATCGCGGGCCGTATCAGGCGGCTGCTGGCGATGGCCGACAAGCGCGCCTCCGACCTGGGCATTCCCAACACCGAGGCCAACCTGACCGTGGAGATGCTCGCCCCGTGAGCCGTGCGGGCGCCGTTCCCCCCGCGGTGCTCGAGGGGCACTCGGCGGAGATGCTCGCTGCGTGAGCCGTGCGGGTGCCGTCCCCCCGCGGTGCCCGAGGACCGTTCAGCGGTGGAGCGTCACGGACGGCGGCGGTCAGCGAGCGGCTCGCGGGCAGGACCGAACGGGACCTGGGCCGCTCGTAGGAGAGCGGGGCCGCGGCCCTCATCGGCTCCCGAGGGTGAGCAGGGCAGGCGTAGGCCGATCACCGGCTCGCAGGGCCGGGGCTGAACGGGGAGTCTTGGCTCGCCAGGCCGCTCATGGGGCGCTGCCGGGGCGGGAGTCGGCTGCTCAGCGGCTCGCAGAGGGCACGGCTGAACGGGGGAGGCCGGGCCGTTCGTCGGGTCGGCGGGGCGCGGCGATGAGCCGGGGACTGTCTCAGCGGGATGGACCCTCAACGGGCGGGATGGACCCTCAGTGGGATGGACCTGGGCGCCCGAGGGCCGCCTGAGAGCGGAGTGCGGCCGGCCTCGTGCTGCACAGGCGGGTCCCGGCAGCGGTTCGGCGTGGAGGCGAACGGGCTGTTCGTGCCGCTCAGGGGCTCGCGGCCGGGCGGCGGGCATCGCGTGCCGCTCAGTCAGGGGCTCGCGGGCGAGTGGCGGGCACCGTGTGCCGCTCAGTCAGGGGCTCGCGGGCGAGTGGCGGGCATCGCGTGCCGCTCAAGGGCTCGGGGCCGGGCGGCGGGCACCGTGGTGTGCCGCTCAGGGGCTCGCAGGCAGGCGGCGGGCGGCGGGCGCTGTGTGCCGCTCGCGACGGCTGCCAGGTGGGTGGGGGATGCCGAAGGCCGCTCGGCGGTGCTTCGGGGGCGGGGCCGTCGGGGCGTGCCGTTCCTCGGTGAAGCCGGCCTGCGGGCGGGGTCAGCGGTTCCTGGGAGTGAACAGGTCGACGGGCTCCTGCGGAGCAGCGGCGGGCGGCGTCTGGACGGCCTCGGCCCTGGCCGCCCTGACGGCCTTGACCCGCTTGTTCACGAACGCGAACGCCGCCACCGCGCTGATCACCCAGAACAGCGCGACCACCGGGTCGGCCTGGATCACCCTGTCGAACTGCGTGACGACCGTGCGGGCCGCGGTCACGTAGCCGGTACCCGGGGCGTCCTTCACGGTGAGCGCGATCACGCCGATGGTGGTGCCGAGGGCCGCGCCGACGAGGCCGAAGAGCGCTGCCAGCGACGGCAGGACGGCGCTGGACGGCTTGACGGCCGTCATGCCGAGGCCGACGAGCATGCCGACCAGCACGGCGACGATGCCGAGGTTGTACTCCGTGACGCCGATGACGGCCCCGTGGACGCCCGCGCCGACGAGCATGGCCACCAGGCCGATGAGGATGCCGGGGACCAGTCCTGACTTCTGCTGGGTCATTGTGCGGTCCTAGGGATAGAGACGTGTTGACAGTAACGAGTCGGGCACTTTACTCGAGTGGTGCAAATGACGTGTGGTGATCGACGAAAAACAGGGTGGGACCTCGCGTGGTCTAAACCAATTTCGGTCCGATAGTGTTTGCGTTTGAGGTTTCAGCCCGCCATTCATGTACGAGGAGACGGTTCCGTGAGCATCCGCGTAGGCGTCAACGGCTTCGGTCGCATCGGCCGCAATTTCTGGCGAGCGGTCGCCGCCAGCGGCAAGGACATCGAGATCGTCGCGGTCAACGATCTGACCGACAACGCGACGCTCGCCCACCTGCTGAAGTACGACAGCATCCTGGGCCGCCTGCCGTACGAGGTGAAGGCTTCGAGCGACGAGATCACCGTTGACGGCAAGGCCATCAAGGTCTTCGAAGAGCGTGACCCCGCCAAGCTGCCGTGGGGCGACCTGGGTGTCGACGTGGTGGTGGAGTCGACCGGCCTGTTCACCGACGCCGCCAAGGCCAAGGTGCACGCCGACAACGGCGCCAAGAAGGTGATCATCTCCGCGCCCGCCAAGGGCGAGGACATCACCATCGTGATGGGCGTCAACCATGACAAGTACGACCCCGCGTCGCACACGATCATCTCCAACGCCTCCTGCACCACCAACTGCCTGGCCCCGATGGCCAAGGTCATCCACGACGCCTTCACCATCGAGAAGGGTCTGATGACCACCATCCACGCCTACACGCAGGACCAGAACCTGCAGGACGGCCCGCACAAGGACCTGCGCCGCGCCCGCGCCGCCGCCCTCAACGTGGTGCCGACCTCCACCGGCGCCGCCAAGGCCATCGGCCTGGTGCTGCCCGAGCTGAAGGGCAAGCTCGACGGCTTCGCGATGCGCGTGCCGATCCCGACGGGCTCGGCCACCGACCTGACCGTCGACCTGGCCCGCGAGGTCACCGTCGAGGAGGTCAACGCCGCCGTCAAGGCCGCCGCCGAGGGCCCGCTCAAGGGCATCCTCACCTACACCGAGGACGAGATCGTCTCCAGCGACATCGTCACCGACCCCGCCTCCTGCATCTTCGACGCGGGCCTGACCAAGGTCATCGGCAACCAGGTGAAGGTCGTCGGCTGGTACGACAACGAGTGGGGCTACTCCAACCGCCTCGCCGACCTCATCCAGCTGGTGGGCGCTGACCTCTGATGCGCACGCTCGACGATCTCGACGTGAAGGGTCGGCGCGTGCTCGTGCGCGCCGACCTGAACGTCCCCCTCGACGGGGACACGATCACCGACGACGGCCGCATCCGCGCGTCGGTGCCCACGATCAGGACCCTGGTGGAGCGCGGCGCGAAGGTCGTCGTCTGCGCCCACCTGGGGCGCCCCAAGGGGGAGCGGAATCCCAAGTACTCCCTCAGGCCCGTCGCCAGGCGCCTGGGCGAGCTGCTGGGGCAGGAGGTCGCCTTCTCGCCCGAGGTCGTCGGGACCGAGACGGTGGAAGGACTCCAGGACGGCCAGGTCGCCCTTCTGGAGAACCTGCGCTTCGAGCCCGGCGAGGAGTCCAAGGACGACGCCGTCAGGCGTGCCTTCGCCGAGCGGCTGGCCGGCCTCGCCGAGCTGTACGTCGGCGACGGCTTCGGCGCCGTGCACCGTAAGCACGCCAGCGTCTATGACGTGCCCCAGCTGCTGCCGCACGCGGCGGGCAGGCTCATCGTGTCCGAGGTCGAGGTGCTCAAGAAGCTCACCGAGGACCTCGAGCGGCCCTACGTGGTCGTGCTCGGCGGCGCGAAGGTCTCCGACAAGCTCGGCGTCATCGCCAACCTGCTGACCAAGGTCGACAGGCTGCTCATCGGCGGCGGCATGGCCTACACCTTCCTCAAGGCCCAGGGTCACGAGGTCGGCAGGTCGCTGCTGCAGGAGGACCAGCTCGACCAGGTGCGCGGCTTCCTCGACGAGGCCGCCAAGCGCGGCGTCGAGCTCGTTCTGCCCGTCGACGTGCTGGCGGCCACCCACTTCGCCGAAGACGCCGACCACGAGGTGGTCGAGGCCACCGCGATCCCGGCCGACCGCCAAGGGCTCGACATCGGGCCCAGGAGCCGCGAGCTGTTCGCGGGCAAGCTCGCCGACGCGCGCACCGTCTTCTGGAACGGCCCGATGGGCGTGTTCGAGTTCGACGCGTTCGCCGGCGGAACTCGCGCGGTGGCCGAGGCGTTGGTCGCTTCCGAGGCCTTCACCGTGGTCGGCGGCGGCGACTCGGCCGCAGCCGTGCGCAAGCTTGGCTTGCCCGAGGACGGCTTCTCCCACATTTCCACCGGTGGTGGGGCTAGCCTCGAGTATCTCGAAGGCAAGACCCTGCCCGGCCTGGCCGTCCTGGAGGACTGACGTGCAGCGAACCCGACGCAGCGAGCGCGGACGCGTGGTGAGCGAGCATTGAGCACGCGCAAGCCGCTCATCGCCGGCAACTGGAAGATGAACCTCAACCACCTCGAGGCCATCGCGCTGGTCCAGAAGCTGGCATTCGCACTCAACGACAAGGACTTCGACAAGGTCGACGTGGCGGTGCTGCCGCCGTTCACCGACCTGCGCAGCGTGCAGACGCTGGTCGACGGCGACAAGCTGCGGATCGTCTACGGCTCGCAGGACCTGTCCCGGCACGACGCCGGTGCCTACACCGGTGAGATCTCGGGCGCGATGCTGGCCAAACTCGGTTGCACCTTCGTGACCATCGGCCACTCCGAGCGGCGGCAGTACCACCATGAGGACGACGATCTCGTCAACGCCAAGGTCCAGGCCGCCTACCGCCACTCCCTGACGCCGATCCTGTGCGTCGGCGAGACCCTCGAGATACGGCAGGCGCAGAACCAGACGGGCCACTGCGAGGCACAACTTGAGGCCGCCATGCGCGGAATCAGCGAAGAGCAGGCAAAATCGATAGTGGTGGCCTACGAGCCGGTCTGGGCGATCGGTACCGGCGAGGTGGCCACTCCGCAAGACGCACAAGAGGTGTGCAGCGCGCTTCGAGCACGACTCGCCGCGCTCTACACGCCCGAAGTGGCCGCCGGCATCCGTATCCTTTACGGAGGCTCGGTCAAGTCTGACAACATCGCCGGGATCATGGCTCAACCCGACATCGACGGCGCCCTCGTGGGCGGTGCAAGCCTCGATGCAGGGGAGTACGTCAAGATCTGCCGTTTCGGCGAAATGTCTGGCTGACTACAGCGTTCGGAGGGTGCGACTTGACAGCAGGTCGTACCCTCTAGAAGCAAGTTTGAATCGTCGCGCGAACAGAGCATTGAAAGAACGGGTCTACGGTGACTATCGGAATCTCCATCGCCCTCATCCTGGCGAGCTGCCTCATGATCCTGCTGGTGCTGCTCCACAAGGGTAAGGGCGGAGGTCTGTCCGACATGTTCGGCGGCGGTTTCTCGTCGAACTTCGGCGGTTCCTCGGTGGTGGAGCGCAACCTCGACCGGCTGACCATCATCACCGGCATCGTGTGGTTCGTCTGCATCATCGCCCTTGGCCTGCTGCTCAAGCCCTGACAGCACGTCAACGCGTGACAGTGATTCTCCCCCCGCCGCACGCGGGGCGATCGAGCGAGGAGTTCATCCGTGGGTAGTGGCAACGCGATCCGTGGCAGCCGAGTCGGCGCCGGCCCTATGGGGGAGGCCGAGCGCGGCGAGGCAGCTCCGAGAGTGCGGGTCTCGTTCTGGTGCGCCAACATGCATGAGACGCGCCCCAGCTTCGCCAGCGACGCGGCGGTCCCCGAGACATGGGACTGCCCCCGTTGCGGCCTCCCGGCCGGCCAGGATGAGGCGGCGCCGCCGGCTCCCCCGAGGAACGAGCCGTACAAGACGCACCTGGCGTACGTGAAGGAGCGCAGGAGCGACAAGGACGGCAAGGCGATCCTCGAGGAGGCCCTCGAGCGCCTGCGCGCCAACAAGTCCCCCTGGTAGGACTTCCGAACCCCGAAGACCCCGGCCCGCGACAGGCCGGGGTCTTCGCGTTGTCGGCCCTTTCGGCTCGCCCGCGTCCTGGGAGTCCTGGGCCGGCACCGGGTCGCTCGGGTCTTCGTACAGGTCATCGACCGGATCGTCGGATCGTCGCTCCCGGGGGCCCGCTTTCCGCTGGAAGCTCTCCTGCCGGGGCGGGCTTCCCCTCGTTCGACCCGTCGGCCTCCGGGGTTGTCGGGCGGCGTTCCGTCGTCGTCGCCGGGCGCCTTCGTGCCGTGCCCGCTCGGGGTGCGGGGCCGCCTTCCCTGGCCCTGGGGCGGTCTTTCGGTTCCTGCCTTCCGTGCGGTGCCTCTGGGCGGTCTTACGGTTGCTGTCTTTCGTGGGTCGGTTCCCGTTTTTCGCGGCCTGGGGGCGGTTCGGTTCCCGCCTTCCGTGGGCTGCGGTCGCCTTTCGGTTGTGACGCGGGCCGTCGCGCGGCGGGGTGTTCGGGCGGCCTTCCGGTCGTCGGTGGCGGTCGCCTCCTGTCGTCGCCCGCCCGGGGTGCGGGTTCTCCCAGGTGAGGCAGGTGTTCCCCCGGCGGCGTGGGGCGGTCTCTCGCCGTGGCGCCGGGGCGGCTCACCTCGTCGCTCAGTGACCGATCGTCTGGAACCGCCCGGCGGGCCGGGTGACCCGCCCAGACCGCCCGGCGGGCCGGGTGACCCGCCCAGGCCGTTCGGAGTCGTGTACCCGCCCAGGCCGCTCGGGGGCCGTGTACCCGCACAGGCTGTTCGGGGCGGTGTACCCGCCAAGGCGGTTCGGGGTCGGGCGAGCACGCCGGGCGGGTGCGTTCCGCGGGGTCGGGGCTAGCGCTGGTAGACCGGTTCGCCGTCGACGAAGGTGAGCCGCACGCGCGCCGTCCAGATCTCGGACGAGGGCAGCTCGAACGGGTCACGGTCGAGGACGACCAGGTCGGCGGGACGGCCCGGCTCGATCGTTCCCGCGGGCGAGCGGTTGATCCACGCCGAGCCCGCCGTGTAGGCGGTCATGGCGGTCGCCAGGTCGATCCGCTCGCCGGGCAGGAACGGTGTCTGCGCGGTCGGGTAGCCGGCGTGGACCGAACCTCCCGGCTCGGTACGGTTGACCGCCACGTGCATCCCCTGGATGGGGTCGGCGTTCGAGACCGGCCAGTCGCTGCCCGCGCACAGGCGGGTCCCGTGCGACAGCAGCGACGCGAACGGGTACTGCCAGCCCGAACGCTCCTCGCCGAGGAAGGGCAGCGTCAGCTCGTCCATCTGCGCGTGGTGGGTGGCCCACAGCGGCTGCAGGTTCGCGGTCACCCCGAGCGTGGCGAAGCGCGGCACGTCGGAGGGCTCGATGATCTGCAGGTGCGCGATGTGGTGCCGGTTGGCGGGGGAGGTCCCCTCGAAGCTGTCCAGCGCCTCGCGCACGGCCCGTTCGCCGATGGCGTGGAAGTGCACCTGGAAGCCGTGCCGGTCGAGCTCGGCGACGTACTCGCGCAGCTTGGCGGGGTCGATGTAGGACAGGCCCGTGCCGCCGCACCTGCAGTACGGCTCGATCACCGCGGCGGTGAAGTTCTCGGTGATTCCGTCCTGCATGATCTTCACCGCGCCGGCGCTGAACCTGTCCAGGCCCTCGGCCATGGCCCTGCGCTCGATCAGCGAGTCGATCTGCTCGGCCCCCTGGGCGCGGTCCCACCACAGCGCGCCGACGACGCGTGCCTTCAGCCGTCCCGCCTTGGCCGCTGCCAGGTAGGTGGGAAGCTGGTCGTCGGAGCCCGCGTAGGAGCCGACGATCGCGTCCTGCCAGCCGGTGATGCCGAGCGAGAACAGGTGCCGCTGCGCCGTCACGAGAGCGGCGTCCATGTCGTCGGCGGTGGGGCGGGGGGTGAGCAGGCCGACCAGGTCCATGGCGCCTTCGTGCAGGACACCGCTGGGGGTGCCGTCGGCGTCGCGCTCGATCCTTCCGTCGGCGGGGTCCGGGGTGTCGCGGGTGATGCCCGCCAGCTCCAGCGCGCGGGTATTGACCCAGGCGGCGTGGTGGTCGCGCTGGATCAGGTAGGCGGGCCGGTCGAGGAAGTCGAGTTGGGAGCGGTGCGGCAGGCCGCCGGGGAAGGCGGACATGTCCCAGCCACCGCCGTCGATCCACTCCTTGTCGCAGCGGCCGGCGTAGGCCGCGATCCCCGCCACGTAGGCGTCGAGCCCGTAGATCTCCGACAGGTCGCACTTGGCGTGTTCGAGCCCTGCCTGCACCGGGTGGATGTGCGCGTCCGTGACGCCCGGCATGAGCAGGCCGCCCTCGAGGTCGACCGTCTCGTGGGCCGGCGCCTGCCGTACCAGGTCGGCCTCGTCGCCGACGGCGACGATCACGCCGTCGCGCACGAGCACGGCGTCGCCGGTCGAGGAGGAGCCGGCCGAGGGGGAGCCGGCCGAGGGGGAGCCGGTGGCGGTGAAGACGCGGCCGCCGCGGAAGAGGGTGTGCAACGAGTACTCCTTAGTGACCGGTGATGAGATCGGCGATGCGGGCCAGGGAGGACGTGCGGCGCATCGAGCGTTCGCGGGCGTCGGCCGCGCGGTAGAGGCGGTACATGGAGTGGACGCCGAGCCAGCGCAGCGGCTCCGGCTCCCACGCGCGCACCTCGCGGCCCACCCACGGCAGCCCCGTGAGCGGGCTCGGCTCGTCCAGGATCAGGTCGCGCAGGGTACGGCCTGCCAGGTTCGTCGTGGTGACGCCGTGGCCGGTGTAGCCGCCGGCCCACCCGAGGCCGGTGGAGTGGTCCACGTGGACGGTGGAGCACCAGTCGCGCGGCACCCCGAGCACGCCCGACCAGGCGTGGGCGATCCTGGCGGGGGCGGCGGCGGGGAAGAAGTCGACCAGCAGCGACCACAGCGCCTCGATGGTCCAGTCGTGGGTGTGCCCGCGGGCGTCCACGCGCGAGCCGTACAGGTAGGGCCTGCCCCTGCCGCCGAAGGCGATGCGGCCGTCGGCGGTGCGCTGGGCGTACATGTAGTAGTGGGCCATGTCGCCGAGCAGTTCGGAGCCCTCCCATCCGACCTGCTCCCAGAAGGCGTCCGGCAGGGGCTCCGTGACGATCATGGAGCTGTTCATGGGCAGCCACTGCCGCCGCAGGCCCTTGATCGTGGCGGTGAAGCCCTCGGTGGCCCTGATCACGTAGTCGGCGGTGACGTTGCCGTACGGCGTGACGGCCCTGTGCGGCGCGATCTCGGCGACCGGCGTGCGCTCGAAGATCTCCACCCCCGACTCCCTGACGACCTTGGCGAGCCCCCGCACCAGCTTGCCGGGGTGAATCCTGGCACAGTGCGGGCTCCAGGAGGCCTGGACCGCGCCCGCCACGCGCAGCCTGGCCTCACGCTCCTCGGGGGTCAGCAGCTCGGCCTCGACGCCCCACCTGGAGCCGGTGGCGACCGACGCGCGCAGCCTGGCCGCCTGCGCGCTGCCCCTGGCGACGTTGAGCACCCCGCCCTTGACGATGTCGGCGTCGATGCCTTCCTTGCCGCAGACCTCGATCACCTCGTCGATCGAGGAGTACATCTCCTGCTGCAACAGCCTGGTGGCCTCCACGCCGTGCGTCTTGGCGTAGCGTTCGTGCGTGCCCGCCAGGTCGCCGGTCAGCCAGCCTCCGTTGCGTCCTGAGGCGCCGAATCCGGCGAACTCCTTCTCCAGCACCACGATGTCGAGCGACGGCCTGGCCCGCTTGAGGTAGTACGCCGTCCAGAGGCCCGTGTAGCCCGCGCCCACGATCACCACGTCCGCCCTGCGGTCGCCGTCGAGGGCGGGAGCGGGGGACGGGTCGCCGAGGGAGCGATGCCAGAAGGAGACGTCTCCGTTGACGAAGTCGTCGCTGAACGAAGGAACACGCGTACTCATGAGGCAACATCCTGCTATATCCGCACATCTTCGCGCATCCCGCCACGGATTCGGGCGTCGGCCGACCGCGGTCCCGCCCGGCACCGCACCCGGCGGGCGAATCCGGCAGACGAAACTGCGGGGCCACCACCGCGTAGCAGGCGCGTAACAGATCTCCCGCATCCTGGAACGGCAACGGAGGGGAGCACTCACATGGCATTTCTGCGCATCCGCACCACGGTCGACGAACGACCGGGACGCCTCGCCTCGCTCACGGCCGCGCTGGCCGCGCGCGGTGGCAACATCCTGGGACTGTCCGTCCAGCCCGACACCGACGGCACCGTCGACGAGTTCGTCGCCGAGGTCCCCGCCTCCGCCCAGGACGTCGCCGCGGCGATCGAGGCCGCAGGCGGCCGACGCGTCCACGTCGTGCCCGCCGCCGCCCACGAGCTGGCCGACGAGCCCACCCGCGCCCTGCTCCTCGCCCTGCGGTTGCGCGCCCAGCCCTGGCGCCTGCCCGAGTTCCTCGCCGAGCTACTGCGCGCCGATTCCGCCCGGTGGTCCTACGGTGATCACGTGAGTGATCTGCCCGACCCGCATCAGCTCGTCGTACCCGTCGCCCCCAAGCGGGCGATCCGGTTGCGCCGCGGCGAGCTGCCCTTCACCCTCACCGAGGCCGCCCGCGCGGCCGCCCTCGTACGGCTGGCCCAGCCCCCCGTCGAGCCGAGCCCGGCCGACCGCGCGCTGCGTCTGGCCGACGGCGTCGAGGTCGAGGTGCGCCCGCTGACGGAGGCCTTTCGCGAGGCCGTACGCGACCTGCACGACCGCTGCTCGCCGGAGTCGCGCCGCTTCCGCTACTTCACCGCCATGCCTGCTCTGCCACCGCGCCTGTTCGACCGGCTGTGCGACCGTGACCGCGGCGAGTCGGTCGTGGCCTGCCGTGACGGCCAGGTGGTCGCTCTGGCCTCCCTCATGTACACGCAGGACCCGGGCAGCGCCGAGATCGCCGTCCTGGTCGAGGACGGCTGGCAGGGCCGCGGGCTGGGCGCCAGGCTCGCCCGCATCCTCGTCGATCTCGCCCGCGACCACGGCTTCGCCGAGATCCGCGCCAGCATGCTGTCGGACAACACCCGCATGCGCCGCCTGATGATCAGCCTGGGCGCTGACCTGCACTACACCGACGATCCCGGCGTGGTCGAGGCCCGCATGGCCACCGGCCGGATGGCGCCGACGGCTCAGGTCTGAGGCCACCGCGACCGCCGCCGAGCCCGAAGGTCACAGGGGCGAGCTCGGCGGCGCCGCCGCACTCCGAGGCGATCCGATGGAGCGCCCGGTCAGACCGGCACGGCCAGTCTGGCGGTGTAGCCGCCCGAGACGTCCCCGCTCAAGGTCGCCAGCTGGCTTTCGTAGCCGTCGCCGAAGACGTTGTCGTCCTCCAGCGACGACCGGGTCAGGTTGGTGACGCTCTGCTCGTAGCCGGAGGTGGCGTACACCGTCGTGCAGACGTCCTCGGGGAAGGCCAGCTGCGAGGTCTTGACCTGCTCGCCGGCCTTGGTCGCCTCGGCGAGGCTGCCGTACACCTCGAAGTGGACGTGCGGCCAGCGTCCCGCGTAGGCGCCGGGGAAGACGCTGGTGAAGCGGACCAGGCCGTTCGCGTCGGCCTCCTGGACGCCACGCAGGTAGGTCTCGCCGGTGACCCCCTCCGAGTACATCGAGTACCGGCCCTCGCGGTCGCAGTGCCACAGGTAGACGGCCGCGCCCCGGTAGGGGGCGCCGTCGTCGGTGACGGTGAGCTCGATGGTCAGCGGCACCCCCTCGGCGGTCGCCGACCCCGAGCCGAAGCCGGCGCGGATGTCCTGGCGGACGACGCCGCTCTGGGTGAGGATGTTCGGGCCGTTGGAGCCGTCGCCGGGATACGGCCCTGTCGTCTCGTCGGGGATCTCCCCGGCGGCTGCCCGCGCGGCCGAGGAGCCGGCCTCGCCCGCGCACCCGACTGCGCCGAGGAGCACCGCGCCACCGAGGAGCCCGAGCGCCCCGCGCCGGTCGAGCAGCCCCGGCAGGTCGAAGGCGAGGCCCCGGTCGTGGTTGTCGTCAGCGTGCATGTGGCGCCCTCCGGTCTGTCCGAATACCGGCAGGTTGCACCGCGTTTCTGAGAATCACCTGACAGCGGGGTGAGGCGCGTCTGTGGAGGCGAGGCGGGCGACGGACGTCTCGCTCTAGCCTTCGCTCGCGTCGCCGAGCCGTCCGGTGTCCTTGACGTCAGCGGGCGCGCCCAGGGTGTCCAGGCGCCGCTCGATCCTGTCGAGGCTCTCCTGGATCTGCTGGAGCCTGTGGTCGAGGTGCAGCCGGTCCCTCGGGGACGCGGAGCCGAGCTTCAGGACGACTCGCTGCCTGAGCCTGTTCAGGTCGAGCCCTCTTTCGACGAGCACCTGGGCGGCGACGCCCTGGCCCTCGTGGATGAGCCCCAGCAGGACGTGCTCGGTGCCGATGTAGTGGTGTCCGAGCTGCAGGGCCTCCCGCAGCGAGAGTTCGAGCACCTTCTTGGCACGCGGGGTGAAGGGGATGTGGCCTCCCGGAGGGGAGGAACCCTGCCCGATGATCTCCTCGATCGCCTCGCGCAGCTCGCCGAGGTCGGCGCCGCAGTCCTGCAGGACCATCCCCGCGATGCTGTCGTCCTCGTGGAGCAGCCCCAGAAGCAGGTGCTCGGTGCCGATGTAGTCGTGGTTGAGCGTCCTGGCCTCTTCCTGGGCCAGGACGACCACCCTGCGGGCACGGTCGGTGAAGCGCTCGAACACGGGGGCCTCCGCTCGAGTTGGCTGCTTCCACTATGCGCTACAAATCCGGCCATGTGGGGTACTTGTCAAGTGTGGATCTTGACGAGATCGCCGACCGGCTCTATTCGCTTCCCTTGGCCGAGTTCATCGCCGCCCGCGAGGCCGAGGCTCGCGCCGCCAAGCAGGCGGGACGTCCTGATCTCGCACGTCAGGTGGCCGCGCTGCGCAAGCCCACGGCCGCCGCGTGGGCGGTCAACCAGCTCTCCCGCGAGCATCCCGCCGAACTGGCCGAGCTGCTGGAGCTGGGCGAGGAACTGCGTGCGGCCTGGGCGGCGCAGGACGCCGACGCGCTGGGCGAGCTGACCGGCCGGCGCTCCAAGCTCTCCCAGCGGTTGATGCGGCTGGCGTCCTCGGCGGGGACCGAGGTGGAGCAGACGCTCGATGCCGCCACCGTGGACGCCGGCGCCGCCGAGGAGGTACGGCGCGGCCGCCTGGCCAAGCCCCTCAGCTACAGCGGTTTCGCTCCCGCCCCGATCCCCGCGTCCCGCCCGGCCCGCAAGCCGTCGGAGGAGGACAGGCGGGCCGCGGAGGAGCGCAAGGCCAGGGAACTGGCCGAGGCGACCGCCGCCCACGAGGAATGGCGGGCCACGCTGGCGCAGGCGGTCAAGGACAGGGACGAGCGGGCCGCGAAGGTCGCCGACCTGGAGAGGAAGCTGGCGAAGGCGCGCAGGAAGCTCGCCGAAGCCGACCAACGGGCGGAGGTGGCCAGGAGGGAGGAGGCGCACGCGCGGGCGCGGCTCGACCGTTAGAGTGGTGTACGAAACCGTTTCGTACACCTGGAGGGTTCCATGTCCGAGCTCGCAGCGATCGTCACAGGCGCCAACAGCGGCATCGGCCTGCCCACGGCGCGTGAACTGGCCAGGCGTGGCGCGACCGTCACCGTCGCCTCCCGCGACCCGGAACGCGGCAGGGCCGCCGTGGCGGGCATCCTGCGCGACGTCCCCGGCGCCGACGTCGGCTTCCGCAGGCTGGACCTGGCCGACCTGTCCTCGGTGAGGGAGTTCGCCGCGGGTGTGGAGCGCGTCGATCTGCTGATCAACAACGCGGGCCTCGGAATGATCCCGCGCGGCGAGACCAAGGACGGCTTCGAGCTGCAGCTCGGCACCAACCACCTGGGCCACTTCGCTCTCACCGGGCTGCTGCTGCCCCTCCTGCTGGCCGCGCCCGCCCCTCGGGTGGTCAACGTGGCCAGCGACGCCCACAAGTTCGGCAAACTCGACTTCGACGATCTCGGCCTGGAGCGCGGCTACGGCAAGGTGAGCTCCTACGGCCGCTCCAAACTGGCCAACCTGCTGTTCACCTTCGAGCTGCAGCGCAGGGCGAGGCGGGCGGGCTCGGCGCTGCTGTCGGTGGCCACCCACCCCGGCGCCACCGCCACCAACTTCTTCAGCGTGGGCCCCTTCCGGCCGCTGCTGAAGCTCTTCCTCCACAGCGCCGAGGACGGGGCGGTGCCCTCCCTCTACGCGGCCACCTCGCCGCTCATCAGGGGAGGTGAGTACCTCGGGCCCAGGTCCAAGCCGCTGACCCCCAGCAAGGACGCTCTCGACGAGGCGCTGGCCGCGCGGTTGTGGGAGATCTCCGCCGAGCTCACCGGCGTACGATTCCAGGAGTTCGCCTACAACTAAGGACCCACGCGTGCCATCACTGGATCCCGGCAGGGAGAAGGCCATTCTCGACGCCACCTTCGACCTGCTGTCGGAGATGGGCTACGACCGGATGTCCGTCGACCAGATCGCCAAGCGCGCCAAGGCCAGCAAGGCGACCATCTACCGGCGCTGGGCGGGCAAGCCCGAGCTCGTCGTCGACGTCATCTGCCGCCGCTTCGACATGGACGTGCCGCCGGTTCCCGACACAGGATCGCTGCGCGGCGACCTCGTCGAGGTCGTCAGGGGCCTGTCGGCGGCGGCCGAGCGCAAGCACGGGCTCATCATGGGGCTGTCGTCCACACTCGTCTCCCACCAGGAGCTGGCCAGAACGCTGCGCGAGCACATGCCGGTGCGCGACCTGGCCGGCACCTCGCTGCTGATCGAGCGGGCGGCGGCGCGGGGGGAGCTTCCCGCGACTGTCGAGGCGGGACGGCTGTTCGAGATCGTGGAGGCGCTCGTCTGGCACCGGCTGATCTTCATCGGGCCGCCGCTCGACGACGCCTTCGCCGCCGAGGCGGTCGACGGCGTGCTGCTTCCCCTCACCCGCGCGTGGGCGGGCTGAACCTTACGAGTTGTTGTCAGATTCGCGCCCAAAGCCTTTCTGGCAGCGGGAGCGCATGCCTAGGGTCGTCGACATGACGATCGACGACTTCATCGACCGCCTTCCCAAGGTCGAACTCCACGTGCACCTGGTCGGCTCCGCCTCGGTGCCCACCGTGCTCGAACTGTCCCGCCGCCATCCCGACAGCGGCGTGCCCACTGGTGAGGAGGAGCTGCGGGCCTTCTACACCTTCCGCGACTTCCCGCACTTCGCCGAGGTCTACCAGGCGGTCAACGCCCTGGTGCGCGAGCCTGAGGACGTCGCGTCGCTGGTGGTGGGACTGGCCCGCGACCTCGCACCGCAGAACTGCCGCTACGTCGAACTACAGGTCACGCCGTACGCGCACTGGGTCCGCGGGCTGCCGATGCGCGCGGTCACCGAGGCGCTCGACGTGGCCGCGCGCCGGTCGCTCGACGAGCACGGCGTCGAGATGGCCTACATCTTCGACATCCCCGGCGAGTACGGGACCGAGGCGGCCCGTGTCACGCTGGACCACGCGCTCAACGAACCTCCCGCCGCGTTGGTAGGTTTCGGCATCGGCGGGATCGAGCAGGAGCGGCCCGCCTACCGGGACGCCTACCGTGACGCCTTCACCGCCGCCCGCGCGGCCGGACTGCACAGCGTCCCGCACGGTGGCGAGATGTCCGGGCCCGAGACGGTGTGGGAGGTCATCGAGGGCTACGGCGCCGAGCGGATCGGGCACGGCATCAACTCCCTCGACGATCCCCGCCTGGTCGCCCACCTGAGGGAGACGCAGCTGCCGCTCGACGTCTGCCCGACCTCCAACGTCTGCACGGGACAGGTGAAGCGGATCGAGGATCACCCGCTGCCGCGCATGCTGGAGGAGGGGCTGTTCGTCACGCTCAACAGCGACGACCCGCCGATGTTCGCCACGACGCTGGCCGCGGAGTACCGCGTCGCCGCCCACGTGTTCGGGATGGGGCAGGCGCAGCTCGCGCAGTTCGCCCGCAATGCCGTACAGGCCTCCTACCTGGGGCAGGACGGCAAGCGGGCACTGCTGGCGGAGATCGACGCCCTGGCCTGACACCCGGGCGCCCCGCGGACAGGGGCGCGTCCGCGGGGCTGGGACCGCGGGGCTACAGTCCCGGGATGTAGAGCAGGCGGTTGGGCGAGCCGCTGCCGGGACTCTTGACGACGCCGGTCGTGGCGTTGTTCACGATCGCGTCGCGCACCTGCTGGGGAGTGGCTCCCGTGTGGCCCTGCAGGTAGAGGGCGGCGGCGCCGGTGACGTGCGGGGTGGACATCGAGGTGCCACTGATCGTGCTCGAGGCGGTGTCCGAATCCTTCCACGCCGAGGTGATGTTGTAGCCGGGCGCGAACAGGTCCACGCACGTGCCGCGGTTGCCCCACGACGGCTTGGTGTCGGAGCTGTTGGTGATCGATACGGTGATCGCCTCAGGGACGCGGGCGGGTGACTGGGTGCAGGCGTCCAGCGCGAACAGTCCGAACAGGCCGTTGCCCGCCGCGATGGCGTAGGAGACGCCCGAGGCGATGGAGTTCTTGACCGCGGTGTCGAGCACGGCGTCGGCGCTGCCCCCGAGGCTCATGTTGGCGACGGCGGGCTTGACGGCGTTCGCGGTGACCCAGTCGATGCCGGCCACGACCTGGTCGGTGGTGCCCGAGCCCTCGCAGTTGAGGACCCGGACGCCGACCAGCGTCACACCCTTGGCCACGCCGTAGGAGGAGCCGCCGGTCGTCCCTGCCACGTGAGTGCCGTGGCCGTGGCAGTCGTTGCCGTTCTGGCCGTCGCCGATCGCGTCGAAGCCGATCGAGGCCCGGCCGCCGAAGTCGCTGTGGGTGGGCCTGATGCCGGTGTCGATGATGTAGGCGCGCACGCCCGCACCGGTCGGCCCGTAGGTGTAGGAGGCGTTGAGCGGAAGGTTGCGCTGGTCGATGCGGTCCAGGCCCCACGAGGGCGGGTTCGGCTGGGTGTCGGAGGCCCGGTGCACCACCACCTGCTGCACGTACTCGACCGACGGGTCGGCGGCCAGGCGCTTGGCCTGCCGCTCACTGGCGTGGACGGCGAAGCCGCGCAGCGCGTGCCGGTACTCCCTGAACGTGGTGCCGCCGTGTTTGGCGGTCAGGTCGGTGGCGGCCCTCGACACCTCGGGCCTGTTCCTCAGGACCACGATGTAGGTGCCGGGAACGAGGTTCTCTGGCTCCGCGCTGGGGGTGACCAGCTTGCCCGAAGGCTCGGGGTCGGCGAGGGCGGGAGCGGAGCCGGCGAGTACGGCGGCGGCCGCGGCGATGACCGCGGCCCAGCGACGTAAGGCCACGTTGCGTAAGACCATGGGGGGCGTTCCCTTCGTAGGTCGATGACCATGAAGGTAAAAAACACGCCCGGGGCTGACAAGACCTAAAATTTAGTGTCAAATCCGCTTATGGCCCGGTGGTTGTGGCGACGACGCCCCGCTTCACGGCGAGGCGATCCTGCCCAGTCCCGGCGGGATCTTCGCCGCCGAGGCCCTGTCGAGCAGGAAGAGCGTGCGCTGCCGCCCCCTGGCGCCGGCGGCCGGCACCTGCATCCGACCCGAGTCCTCCGACAGCGCCAGCCGTACGGCCCCGGCCTTCTCCTCGCCCGCGGCCACCACCCACACCTCGCGCGAGGCCTGAAGGGTGGGGAAGGTCATCGAGATGCGCACCGGCGGCGGCTTCGGCGATCCGTGCACGGCCACCACGGGACGGGTGTCGTAGACGGCGGGGTTGCCGGGGAACAGCGAGGCCACGTGGGAGTCGGGCCCCATGCCGAGCAGCATCACGTCGAACGAGGGGACGGGCCCGTGGTCCTCGGGACGCGCGGCCTTGCGCAGCTCCTGCGCGTAGGCGTCGGCCGACTCCTCGGCCGTCATGCCGGAATCGGGCCCCCGCATGACGTGGACGCGCTCGGGGTCGAGGTCGACGTGGTCGAGCAGCGCCTCGCGGGCCCCGGTCTCGTTGCGCTCCTTGTCTCCGGAGGGCAGGAAGCGCTCGTCACCCCACCAGATGTCCAGCTTGCGCCAGTCGACCGCGTCACGCGCGGGCGTCTCGGCGATCGCGGCCAGGGTGGCGATGCCGACCGTGCCACCGGTCAGCACCAGCGACGCCGAACCCCTCGCCGACTGCACGTCGACCAGGCGGGTGATGATCCGCGCGGCGACGGCTTTGGCCAGCACGTCGGCGTCGCGATGCACGACTACGTTGGGAACGCTCACGATCACACCCTATCGAGCGGCGACCTGTCGGCTCGCGTCCGCCTCTCGGGCGCGCGGCCGGGATCGCGCCCCTGCCCGCGGCTTCGGAACGAGAGCGGCGTGGAGGTCGACGGCCGAAGGTCCCCGGTTCAGTCGAACCGGGGACCTTCGGACGGGAGCTCAGGACTTGTGCGAGCGAGCCAGCCGCTTCAGCGCCACCTCGTAGATCTCGTCGGAGTCGAGCCTTCGCAACTCCTCGGCCAGCAGCTCCGAGGTGGTACGGCGGGCGAGCGCCACGTGCCGGTCAGGCTGTCCCGGACGCGACAGGGTGGCCAGGCGGGCGTCGCTACGGGTGACCGCGATCTCGCCGCCGTCGAGCGACAGCCGTACCGCGGTCAGGCCGGGCCCGGTGGACTCGGCCACCTTCACCGGAGCGCCCAGCCGCTCCGACAGCCACGCCGCCATCAGCGGCGCGCTGGGGTTGCCGGCGGCCGCGTCGACGAAGCCCTTCTTGACCTTGCCCACCGGCTGGTCGAACGCCGCGGCCAGCAGGCTGCGCCACGGCGTCAGCCTCGCCCACGCCAGATCGGTGTCGCCGGGAGCGTAGCCCTTGGCCCTGCCGGCCAGCGCCTTGACGCCGTCGTGGGCGGACTTGGCGTCGGTGATCCTGCGCTGGGCCAGCGACCCGACCGCGTCCTGCGCGGGCATGGCGGGCGCCTCGCCCGGCCACCACGCCACCACGGGGGTGTCGGGCAGCAGCAGCGGGCTGACCACCGAGTCGGCGTGGTCGGTCAGCTCGCCGTACAGGCGCAGCACGACGACCTCGCCGGGCGTGGCCTCGCCGACGCGCAGTTCCGCGTCGAGCCTGTTGGCCTCGTCGGTCTCCCGCTTGATCACCACGAGGATCCGCGAAGGGTGCTCGCGGGCGGCCTCGGTGGCGGCGCGGACCGAGTCGTACTGGTCACGCTCGTCGCAGACCACCACCAGCGTCAGCACCATGCCGATCGCGGGAGCGCCCATCTGGTGGCGCAGACGGGTGAGCTGGCTGGAGATCTTGCCGGCGGTCGTGTCCGTCAACATGAAGGAAGTCATGAGCCCTCCTTCGTCGGTCCGATGACTTCCGAAGTGCTGTGTTCGATGGTTCTCTCGCTGTGCTCGTTCACAGTCGCCTCCACACGCGGCCGTCGCGGGCCATCATCTCATCGGCCGACGGCGGGCCCCACGTGCCCGCGGGGTACTCCTCGGGCTGCCCCTGGGTGGCCCAGAACTCCTCGATCGGGTCGAGGATGTTCCACGACAGCTCGACCTCGCGCTGGTGCGGGAACAGCGGCGGATCGCCGATCATCACATCCAGCAGCAGCCGCTCGTACGCTTCGGGCGACGACTCCATGAACGACTCGCCGTAGGCGAAGTCCATCGACACGTCCCGCACTTCCATCGCGGTGCCCGGCACCTTCGAGCCGAACCGCACCGTGATGCCCTCGTCCGGCTGCACCCTGATGACCAGGGCGTTGTGGCCGAGGATCTCGGTGTCGTCCTTGCTGAAGGGCAGGTGGGGCGCCTTCTGGAAGACCACCGCCACCTCGGTGACGCGGCGGCCGAGCCGCTTGCCTGTGCGCAGGTAGAACGGCACACCCGCCCAGCGCCTGTTGGCGATCTCCAGCTTGATGGCCGCGTAGGTCTCGGTCGTGGAGGTGGGCGGGATGCCCTCCTCCTCCAGGTACCCGACCACCTTCTCGCCGCCCTGCCAGCCGGCCGCGTACTGCCCGCGGGCGGTGTAGAGCGACAGGTCGGAGGGCAGCCGCACCGCCTTGAGCACCTTCTCCTTCTCCCTGCGCAGCGCGTTGGCGTCGAAGGAGGTGGGATCCTCCATCGCGACCAGCGCCAGCAACTGGAGCAGGTGGTTCTGGATCACGTCGCGGGCCGCGCCGATGCCGTCGTAGTAGCCCGCTCGCCCCGCCAGGCCGATGTCCTCGGCCATGGTGATCTGCACGTGGTCGACGTAGCCGCGGTTCCAGATCGGCTCGTAGAGGTTGTTGGCGAACCTCAGCGCCATGATGTTCTGGACCGTCTCCTTGCCCAGGTAGTGGTCGATCCTGAAGATCGAGCTCTCCGGGAAGGCCTCGTTGGTGATCTTGTTCAGCTCGTGCGCGCTCTTCAGGTCGTGCCCGAACGGCTTCTCGATCACCACGCGGCGCCACGAACCCTCGGGCGCGTCGGCCAGGCCGGTGCGCTTGAGCTGCTTGACCACGGTGGGGAAGAACTTCGGCGGCACCGACAGGTAGAACGCGTAGTTGCCGCCGGTGCCCCTGGTCTGGTCGATCTCCTTCAACGCCATCGCCAGCGCGTCGAAGGCGCCGTCGTCGGAGAACTCGCCAGGCACGAAGTGGATGCCCTCGGCCAGCTGCTTCCAGACCTCCTCGCGGAAGGGCGTGCGCGCGTGCTCCTTCACCGCGTCATGCGTGAGCTGCGCGAAATCCTGGTTGGCCCAGTCGCGGCGGGCGAACCCGACGAGTGAGAAACCAGGCGGCAGCAGCCCCCTGTTGCCCAGGTCGTAGATCGCCGGCAGCAACTTCCGCTTCGCCAGGTCACCGGTCACGCCGAAAAGTACCAGCACGCATGGGCCCGCCACCCTGGGCAGCCGCTTGTCCCGCGGGTCACGCAGCGGGTTGGCGGCGGCCGCCTCGATCGTGGTGGCCGTGCTCGCGGCGGCGGCCGCTGCGGTGACGGCCTCCTCCACGGGCGCTGCCGGATCCGTCATCTCAGACCTCCTGTGCGGCTGCGAGCAGGTGCGCGATCCCCGCTACGCGGTCGGTCAAATGCAGTCGTATGGCGGGCCGCCCTCGCTCGGTGAGCGCCCGCTGATCACCCAGCGCCTGGGCGAGCTGCAGCTCGCCGAGGGTGTAGGGCTTTCCAGGAACCTGGACGTCGGCCGTCACGGCACCGGTGATCTGCAGGAACACCCCGTTGGCCGGCCCGCCCTTGTGATATTGCCCCGTCGAGTGCAGGAAGCGCGGCCCCCAGCCGAAGGTCACCGGCCGCTCGGTCCGTACGGCCAGCAGCGCCCGCAGCGTCTGGGCGTCGGCCGCCGTCCACGCCTCGGTCATCTGCTCGAAGTCGGCGTCCTTGGGCACGGGCGCGTCGAAGGCGGCCAGCCGGTCGAGGTAGGCCATGACCGCCAGGTAGCCGTCCCGCGGAACGGCGTGGAGCAGCTCGGTGAGCACGCCTGACAGGTCCTTGGCGTGGGTCTCGCCGTAGACCTCGACGGGCCCGTCCACCAGCGCGGGCTCGGCGGCGACCGGCGCCTGCTCCAGCACGCGGGCGGTGTTGTCCTTGGCCCCGGCCACGTCGGGCTGGTCGAAGGGGTTGACGCCGAGCACGAGCCCGGTCAGGGCCGTGGCGTACTCCCACACGAGGAACTGCGCGCCGAGCGACCCGTCCACCCTGACGTCGCCGTCGTCGGACTCGATGGCGACCACCAGTTCGTCGCGCGCGCCCGTCGGCTCGGCGGCGACGACGGGCAGGATGCCCTTGCCGTCCTTGCCTGTGGACTCGGCCACCAGCTGCTCGATCCAGTCGGGCAGGCCGTTGATCTCGCTGAGCTGGTCCTCCAGGATCAGCTTGTCACGTCCGGCGAGGGCGGCCCCGCCGAGCGCGGCGCCGAGCGCGAGCCCGGGGTTGCCCTCGGTCAGCCGCAGCAAGGGGAGCATCTCCTCGGCCTCGTCGAGCAGCTCCGAGACCTCCGCTCCGGCCAGCGCGCTCGGCACCAGGCCGAACGCCGACAGCGCGGAGTAGCGCCCCCCGACCTCGGGGTCGGCGAGGAAGATCGTGTAGCCGGCCTCGATCGCCGCCTGCTCCAGAGGAGAACCAGGGTCGGTGACGACCACGATCCGGTCGGAGGGGTCGATGCCCGCCGACCTGAAGGCCTCCTCGTAGATCCTGCGGTGGCTGTCGGTCTCGACGGTCGAGCCGCTCTTGCTGGCCACCACCACGACCGTGCGGTCGAGCCGGTCGTCGAGCGCCCGCCGTACCTGCTGGGGGTCGGTGGTGTCGAGCACGGTCAGCGGCACGTCGGCGGTGTTGCAGATGACCTCGGGCGCGAGCGAGGAGCCGCCCATGCCCGCCAGGACCACATGGTCGAGGCCTTCGGCGCGGACCCGCTCCACGAGCTTGTCGAGCTCGGGAAGCAGCTCGCGCGAGGTGCGCGGCAGGGTGAGCCACCCGAGGCGGACGGCCGCCTCGGGCTCGGCCGCCGCCCCCCACAGGGCGGCCTCGCCCGCCGCGAGGCGGGCGGGGGCGTCGGCCAGCCGCGCCGCGACGGAGGAGGCGGCCTCGGCCACCCCCTCCTCGCGGTAGGTCACGTCCATTCTCAGTGGGCCAGCTTCTTGGCGACGCTGTCGAGCAGGTCGTTCCACGAGGCCTCGAACTTGTCCACGCCCTCGTCCTCGAGCACCTTCACGACGTCGTCGTAGTCGATGCCGGCCTCCTTGAGCGCGGCCATGGTGTTCCACGCCTGCTCGTAGAAGGGACGGATGGTGTCGCCCGTGATGCGGCCGTGGTCGCCGGCGGCGTCGAGGGTCTTCTCCGGCATGGTGTTGACCGTGCCGGGAGCCACCAGCTCGTCGACGTACATGGTGTCGACGTAGTTGGGGTCCTTGACGCCCGTGGAGGCCCACAGCGGGCGCTGCGGGCGGGCGCCGGCGGCGCGCAGGCGCTGCCAGCGCTCGGAGTTCATGACCTCCTCGAAGGCGGCGTAGGCGAGGCGCGCGTTGGCGACGCCCGCCTTGCCCTTCAGCTCGGGCTTGCCCGCCTTGTCGAGACGCTTGTCGATCTCGGTGTCGACGCGGCTGACGAAGAACGAGGCCACCGACTCGATGGTCGCCAGGTTGAGGCCCTTGGCCTGCGCGGTCTCGAGACCGGCCAGCCAGGCGTCCATGACCTGACGGTAGCGCTCGAGCGAGAAGATCAGCGTGACGTTGACGCTGATGCCCTCGGAGATCGCCTGCGTGATCGCGGGCAGGCCCTCGACCGTCGCGGGGATCTTGATGAGCAGGTTCGGCCGGTCGACCGCCCACCACAGGAAGCGGGCCTCGGCGATCGTCTTCTCGGTCTCGCGCGCCAGGCGCGGGTCGACCTCGAGCGACACCCTGCCGTCCACGCCGTTCGTGGCGTCGTAGACCGGGCGCAGCACGTCGGCGCCCCAGCGGATGTCGTAGGTGGTGATGGCGCGGACGGCCTCGCCCACGTCGACCCCGCGCACGGCGAGGTCGTGCAGCTGGGCGTCATAGGCGTCGCCCTTGCTGAGCGCGTTGGCGAAGATCGTCGGGTTGGAGGTCACACCCACGACGTACTTCTCGCGGATCAGCTGCTCCAGGTTGCCGCTGCGCAGGCGCTCGCGGCTGATGTCATCGAGCCAGATGGAGACGCCCTGGTCGGTGAGCTTCTTCAGATTTTCCGACATGTCCTAATTTCCCGTCGTCTCGCCCTTGTCGTATCCCAGCTTGGCGAGGCTGGCCTTGGCCGCGGCCACGACCCGCTCGGCGGTCAGGCCGAACTGCTGGTACAACGTCCTGTACGGCGCCGATGCGCCGAAGTGTTCAAGACTGACCACCTCGCCCGCCTCTCCAACGAACTCCCGCCAGCCCAGCGCGATTCCCGCCTCGACGGCGACGCGGGCCTTGACCGTCGGCGGAAGCACCGTCTCCCGGTACGCGGAATCCTGCCCGTTGAACCACTCGACACACGGCATCGAGACCACGCGCGTCGGAATTCCCTCGGACTCCAGCAAGTCGCGCGCCGCGACGGCGATCTCGACCTCGCTGCCGGTCGCGATCAGCACCGCCTGCGGCTGCCGGGTGGAGGCCTCGCGCAGCACGTAGCCGCCCCTGGCGACGCCCTCGGCGCTGGTGCCCTCGAACACCGGCAGGTTCTGCCGGGTCAGGGCGAGCGCGGCGGGGCGGTCGGTGTGCTTCAGCACGGTCTTCCACGCCGCCGCGGTCTCGTTGGCGTCGGCGGGACGGACCACGTCGAGGCCGGGGATGGCGCGCAGTGCCCACAGGTGCTCGACCGGCTGGTGGGTGGGGCCGTCCTCGCCCAGGCCGATGGAGTCGTGCGTCCACACGTAGATGACGGGCAGCTGCATCAGCGCCGCCAGCCGTACGGCGGGCCGCATGTAGTCGGAGAACACCAGGAAGGTGCCGCCGTAGGGACGGGTGCCGCCGTGCAGCGCGATGCCGTTGAGGATGGCGCCCATGCCGTGCTCGCGGATGCCGAAGTGCAGCGTGCGACCGTAGGGGTTACCGGGGAACTCCCTGGTCTGGTACTCCTCCGGGATGAAGGAGGGCTCGCCCTTCATCGTGGTGTTGTTCGACTCGGCCAGGTCCGCCGAGCCGCCCCACAGCTCGGGCAACACCCCCGCCACCGAGCTGAGCACGTCGCCCGAGGCCTTGCGGGTGGAGATCGACGAGCCGATCTCGAAGCTCGGCAGCGCCTTGTACCAGCCGTTGGGCAGCTCGCGCTGGGAGATGCGGTCGAACTCTTCGGCGCGCTCGGGGTTGGCCAGGCGCCAGTCGGCGTAGGACTTCTCCCACTCGGCGTGGGCCGAGCGGCCGCGCTCGGCGATCTGGCGGGCGTGCTCCAGCACCTCGGCGGGCACGTTGAAGGACCTGGCGGGGTCCATGCCCATGATCGTCTTGGTGGCGGCGACCTCCTCGGCGCCGAGCGCGGCGCCGTGGGCCTTGCCGGTGTTCTGCTTGTTCGGCGCGGGCCAGCCGATGATCGTGCGCAGCCTGATGAAGGAGGGCCTGTCGGTCTCGGCGCGGGCGGCCTCGAGGGCGTCGTGCAGGGCCTTGACGTCCTCGACGTACTCGCCGGTCTTCGTCCAGTCGACGGTCTGGACGTGCCAGCCGTAGGCCTCGTAGCGCTTGACCACGTCCTCCGACAGGGCGATCGCGGTGTCGTCCTCGATGGAGATGTGGTTGGAGTCGAACAGCACGGTCAGGTTGCCGAGCTTCTGGTGGCCGGCCAGGGCGCTGACCTCGTGGCTGATGCCCTCCTCGATGTCACCTTCGGAGGCGATGCACCAGATGTGATGGTCGAACGGGCTGGCGCCAGGCTCGGCCTCCGGGTCGAACAGACCGCGCTCGCGGCGGGCCGCCATCGCCATGCCGACCGCGTTGCCGATGCCCTGGCCCAGCGGGCCCGTGGTGGTCTCCACGCCGACGGTGTGCCCGTGCTCGGGGTGGCCGGGGGTGCGGCTGCCCCAGCTGCGCAGGCGCTCGATGTCCTCGAGGGTGAGGCCGTAGCCCGACAGATAGAGCTGGATGTAGAGCGTCAGGCTGGAGTGGCCGCACGACAGCACGAAACGGTCACGACCCACCCACGTCGGGTCCGTGGGGTCGTGGCGCATGGTCCTCTGGAAGAGCAGGTATGCCGCGGGCGCCAGGCTCATCGCGGTGCCCGGGTGCCCGGAGCCCGCCTTCTCGACCGCGTCCATCGCCAGGGCTCGGACGACGTCGACCGCCTTCTTGTCGAGGTCGGTCCATTCAAAGGTGCTCAACTGCTCGATCTCCGGAATCTAGTTGTCATGGTGGTGCTGGTGGCTTTTCCCGCCCACACTGACCCTAACTGAGTGGACCTTGCCGGAGAGGACCAACCCGGCCCCCAGTGCCCCCATTGGCCGGACCGGCCCACCCTGCGACTACAGTTTGTTTGTTCGCAGGACGTCTGGTGCTCGGCGTCCACGGTTCCGCTCTCTTCAGAGGTTACGCGTTGACTCCGCACTCGCTGGAAGCGCCTTGACGGTGCTCACGAACAGGCAATCGCCGGCCGAGGCCGCGTCCCCCGCGGCGGCCGTCGCGCCGCGCTCCTTCGCCGCGGTCGTCAAGGCATACGTCGCGCTGACCAAGCCGCGGGTCATCGAGCTGCTCCTGATCACGACGCTGCCGGTCATGTTCCTGGCCGCGGGAGGCCTGCCGCCGCTGTGGAAGGCCCTGTCGGTCATGGTGTTCGGCACCCTGTCGGCGGGCAGCGCCAACGCGCTCAACTGCTACATCGACCGCGACATCGACGTGAAGATGCGGCGCACGCGCAAGCGGCCGCTGGCCAGGCACCAGGTCACCCCGCGTTCGGCGCTCGTCTTCGGAATCGTCCTCGGGACCCTGTCGGTCGCGGGCATGTGGATCACCACCAACCTGCTGGCGGCGGCGCTCAACCTGTCGGCGATCCTCTTCTACGTCTTCGTCTACTCGATGATCCTCAAGCGCCGCACGTCGCAGAACATCGTGTGGGGCGGCCTGGCGGGCTGCATGCCCGTCGTCATCGGCTGGTCCGGCATCACCGGCGGCCTGGAATGGACGCCGCTGGTCCTGTTCGGCGTCGTGTTCTTCTGGACGCCGCCGCACACCTGGACGCTGGCGATGCGTTACAAGGAGGACTACGCGGCCGCCTCGATCCCGATGCTGCCCGTCGTGGCCACCGAGCGCAGGGTCGTGCTGGAGTCCATCGCCTACACCTGGGCGACGGTGGCCTGCTCGCTGCTGCTGTGGCCGGTGGCGGACACCACGCTGCTCTACCCGATCGTCGCCGTCGTGCTCGGCGCCTTCTGCCTGGTGGAGATCTACCGGTTGCTGGGCAGGCTCAACGCCGGCAAGAGCGGCGTCGACCTGCGGCCCATGCGTTTCTTCCACTGGTCCAACGCCTACCTCGCGCTGCTGTTCCTCGCGGTCGCGATCGATCCGCTGCTGGCCTGACCTGCTCTCGAAGTGGGAAGGACAGCGCTATGGCGATCCGTTACATTCACCGTATGAAGACCCGTGATCCACGCTGGGTGTTCAAGGACCGCCCGTCGTTCGCGTTGATCGCGGGTCTGGTGCTGGCGGGCATCTGCGCCCTGGTGTCGTTCTCCTTCGACGTGCTCAACGGGGCGCCCGTGCAGTTCCTCGTCGCCCTCGTCCTGGCGATGGCGCCGGTGCCGCTGCTGCTGGCGGCCGTGCTCGCGCTCGACCGGATGGAGCCGGAGCCGCGCAGCAACCTGATCTTCGCCTACGCCTGGGGCGCCGGCATCGCGGTGCTGGTGGCCGGCGTGGTCAACTCGCTCAACCTGCACTACATCACCGACACCGTCGGCCTGTCGGCGGCCAGCGCGCGCAACATCGCCGCGACCTTCGGCGCGCCCGTGGTCGAGGAGACGATGAAGGGCCTGGTGCTGCTCGGCCTGCTCAGGTTCAGGCGCGCCGAGCTCGACGGGCCCACCGACGGCGTCATCTACGCCAGCATGGTCGGGCTCGGCTTCGCCATGACGGAGAACGTCAGCTACTACATCGCCGCCCAGGACCAGCTGGGCGTGCAGGGACTGGCCGTGACGGTCGTGCTGCGCGGGATCCTGTCGCCGTTCGCGCACCCGCTGTTCACCTCGATGACGGGCGTGGCCGTCGCCTACGCCGCAAGGCGCACGGGCTCCGACCGGGCCCTGGTCATCCTCGCGGGCTGGATCGGCGCGATGCTGCTGCACGGCATGTGGAACGGCCTGGCCTCCTACGGCGGCTTCGCGGGCCTGGTGATCGCCTACCTGGTGCTGCTGGCGGTGCTGTTCGTCCTGATCGGCGTGGTCATCCGCGACCGGCGGCGCATCGTGGCCCTCCTGCAGCGCTACCTGCCGCCCTACGAGCCGACCAGGCTGGTCGACGCGGCCGACATCTACATGCTGTCGGCGCTGTCGCGACGCAGGCAGGCCAGGCAGTGGGCCAAGGCGCACGGCGGCAAGGCGGGATTGCGGGCGATGAGCGACTACCAGCTGGCCGCCACCGAGCTGGGGCTGCTGCACGAGCGGGCGGCCCGCCACATCGTCGACGACCAGACCTTCCACGAGGAGCAGCGGGCGCTGCTGGAGTGCATGAGCGCGGCCAGGGCCGGCTTTCCCGTGCCGGAGCGCCACGCCAGGGCCGCCGCCCGCGGCACCCCGCCGCCCGGTTACGCGCCGGGCGCCCCCGCGCCCTCCACCGACGGTCAGTGGCCGCTCTGAGCGCCTTGAGGCTCGCTTCGGGGACCGCGCGGCGAGAGGCTCTGCGCCTCGGTGAGTGAGGTCTCCTTCGGGCCTGGGAAGACCGGCTGGGCGCCGAGCACGACGTCGCCCAGCGCCTTGGCCGCGGCGAAGAACTCGCGGGCGGCGGAGGCGTAGGTGGTCACCGCCCACTGCTTGGTGGAGTCGTCGCCCACGCCGAACGTCTCCATGCCGGCTGTACGGCACAGCGTGACCGCGCGCGGCAGGTGGAAGACCTGCGTGACCACGGTGACGTCCCGCGCGCCGAAGACCTGGCGGGCGCGCACGCACGAGTCCCAGGTGTCGAAGCCCGCGTAGTCGCGGACGATGACGGTGTCGGGGACGCCTCTGACCAGCAGGTAGTCGCGCATGGCCGAGGGCTCGTCGTAGTCCTTGCGGCTGTTGTCGCCCGACAGCAGCAGCGCCCTGACCTTGCCCGCGCGGTAGAGCTCGGCGGCGATGTCGAGCCGCCTGGCCAGCATCGGGCTCGGGTGTCCCGCGTACAGCCCCGCGCCGAGGACGAGGGCGGTGCCGGAGGAGGGGACCTCCTCCAGCCAGCCGGGTGTGTCCGCCACCACCCTGCGGTCGTCGCTGCCCAGCCATGCCCAGGTCAGCGGGGCGATCGCCAGAACGCTCAGCGCCACGGCCGCCTGGTAGGTGCGGCGCAGCGCCGTACGGGAAACCCGGAAGGAACGGGCAAAAAGCATGAACACGCACCTTCCGCCGGTGGGGGAGTGGCGGACCAATCGTGCCATATGCCCCACCGCGGGGGTGGGCGATCAGTGGGGGAGGGGGACCGGCGCCGCGGGGGCGGCGGCGGGCAGCTCCTCGCGGACCCTGAGGCTGGTCGCCACGCGCAGGGCGCCGATCCACACCAGCGTCGAGCCGAGCACGTGCAGGCCGACCAGGAAGGCGGGGACGGCGAGGAAGTACTGGATGTAGCCGATCGCGCCCTGGGCCAGCTCGATCAGCAGCAGCGTCAGCGCCGCCCTGCGGGCGTGCTTCGGCGCGTCGCTGACGTGGAGCGCGAACAGCAGGGCGAAGGTGAGGCCGACGACGACGTAGACGATGTCGGCGTGCAGCCTGGCCACGGTCTCGATGTCGAAGTCGAAACGGCTGGCCAGCGCGTCGCCCGAGTGAGGACCCGTGCCCGTGACCACGACGCCGGCGACCAGGAGCACGGCCACGGCCGCCACCAGCACGTGGCCGAGCCTGCGGATGTCGCGGTGGACGACGCGCCTGGCAGGGGCGTCGCCCTCGCGGGAGCGGGCGTACAGCGCCCAGCAGCCCGCGATCAGCCCGATGGAGATGAGGAAGTGGACGCTGACCGTCACCGGGTTGAGCATCGTGCGCACCACCAGGCCGCCCCACAGCGCCTGGGCGAGGACGCCCGCGGGCTGCAGCCACGCCAGGCGCACCAGGTCGGTACGGCGAGGCCGCAGCCGCCACGCGGTCAGCAGGCACATCGCGCCCACCGCGAGCACCGCGAAGGTGAGCAGGCGGTTGCCGAACTCCACCGACATGTTGACCCAGCTGTGCTCGGGGTGCGCGACGGGGATGAAACTGTCCGGTGTGCACCTGGGCCAGGTCGGGCAGCCGAGCCCCGATCCCGTGACCCTCACGGCCACACCCGTGACGGTGATGCCGGCGTTGGCGATGACACCGAGCAGGGCCCACAGGGACATCGAGCGAGCGGTCGGCGGCCACAAGGATTTCACGTCATCGATGGTATGGGGCGGGGTGCGCGGTCCCTCCACCGAGACCACCCTCGCAGGTGAGGGTAGTGATCCACGACTGGCCGGGCTGGACGGCACGGCTGACTATGTGACATATTACTGGCCGGAGGTGAGAGCGGACGATGTCCGACGTGATCGTCATCGGCGCCGGGGTCGTCGGCGCCGCGTGCGCCTACTACGCGGCCGCCGCGGGCATGGACGTGACCGTCCTGGACCGTGGCCCCGTGGCGGGCGGCACCACAGGCGCGGGCGAGGGCAACGTGCTGGTCTCCGACAAGGAGCCGGGACCCGAGCTCGACCTGGCGCTGCTGTCCAACCGCCTGTGGCGGGAGCTGGCAGGGCACGGCGGGTTCGAGTTCGAGGCCAAGGGCGGCCTCGTCGTCGCCGAGACCGAGGAGATCCAGCGCCAGTTGGTCGCGCTGGCGGGCAAGCAGGGCGTGGAGTACACCGTCGTGCCCCCTGGAGGGCTGCACGACTACGAGCCGCACCTGGCCGCGGGCCTCGCGGGAGGCGTCTTCTACCCGCAGGACGCCCAGGTGCAGCCCATGCTGGCCGCCGCTCAGCTCATCAGGCACGGTGCCGACAGCTTCGGCCACGGAACGCTCCGCCTGCGGACGGGCGTCACCGTCACCGGCTTCCTGCGCGAAGACGGCGAGGGCGGCAGGGTCACGGGCGTGCGCACCGACCATGGCGACATCATCGGCGGCGCCGTCGTCAACGCGGCGGGCACCTGGGGAGGGGAGATCGCCGCCATGGCGGGCGTCGACCTGCCGATCCTGCCCAGGCGCGGCTTCATCCTCGTCACCGAGCCCCTGTCCGAGCCGCTGATCAGGCACAAGGTCTACACCGCCGCCTACGTGACGAACGTCGCGAGCGACTCTGCCGACCTGGAGACCTCCGCGGTGGTCGAGGGCACCCCCGCGGGCAGCGTGCTCATCGGGGCCAGCAGGGAACGCGTCGGCTTCGACCGCACCACCTCGATCCCCGTGCTGCGCAGGCTCGCCGCCCAGGCGACCGCGCTGTTCCCCGTGCTCAGGGACAAACACGTGATCAGGTCCTACTGCGGCTTCAGGCCGTACTGTCCCGACCATCTGCCCGTCATCGGCCAGGACCCGCGCGTGCCAGGACTGCTGCACGCCTGCGGTCACGAGGGCGCCGGCATCGGCCTGGCGCCCGCCACCGGCCATCTGCTCGCCCAGCTGCTGGCCGGGCAGGACACCGACCTCGACCTCGCCCCGTTCGCCCCAGGGAGGTTCGCGTGAGCTTCGAGATCACCGTGGACGGCAGGCGGGTGACGGTCACCCCCGGCCAGTCCGTCGGCGCCGCCCTGCACGCGGCGGGGGTCACCTCGTGGCGCACCACCAGGCACGGCGGCAGGCCCCGCGGCCTGTTCTGCGGGATCGGGGTGTGCTTCGACTGCCTCGTCACCGTCAACGGGCGCGACTCCCAGCGGGCCTGCCTGGTCGAGGCCATGCCAGGAGACGAGGTGACGACCTCGTGACGCGCGAAACGAGCTACGACGTCGTGGTGATCGGCGGCGGCCCCGCGGGCGTCGCCGGCGCGCTCAGCGCGGCCCAGACCGGCGCGCGCGTGGCACTGGTCGACGCGGGCCCGCGCCTGGGCGGCCAGTACTTCCGCCACCAGGCCGGCGGCCGCCCGTCGGGCCAGGGCGCCGACCGGTTCGCACGGCAGTGCCACGCCCTGCGATCCAGGGCGGAGGTCCTGCTCGGCCACAAGGTGTGGGCCGTCGAGCAGGACGAGGACGGGTCGTTCACCATCCACTGCGTGGAAGGGCGGGACGAGCGGGCCGTCACCCTCACCGGCCGCGCCCTGCTCATCGCCACCGGCGCGCACGACAGGCCGCTGCCCTTCCCCGGCTGGGACCTGCCGGGCGTGTTCACAGCCGGCGGCGCCCAGGCCCTGCTCAAGGGCAACGGCGTGCCTGCCGGGCGGCGGGTGGTCGTCTCCGGCACCGGGCCCTTCCTGCTGCCCGTCGCCACAGGGCTGGCCAAGGCGGGCGTCTCCGTCGCGGGGGTCTTCGAGGCCAACGGCATGTTCGGTCTGGCCAGGCACCCGCTGCTCGCCGCGGGGAAGGCGGGCGAGGCCATGGGGTACGGCGCCGCGCTGGCCGCGCACCGCGTGCCGTACAGGACTCATCACGCGGTGGTGGCCGCGCACGGCACCACCGCGGTCACGCACGTGACCGTCGCCCGCCTCGACCCCGAGTGGCGGATCCTGTCGACGCGCACGGTGGAGTGCGACGCGGTCGCGGCGGGCTACGGCTTCGTCCCGCAGATCGAGCTCGCCGTCCAGTTGGGCTGCGCCACGGGTCACTCGCCCGACGGCAGCGCGGTCGTGGCGGTCGACAAGGCCCAGCGCACCACCGTCGCCCGCGTCTACGCGGCAGGAGAGCCGACAGGAGTCGGCGGCGCCGCCCTGTCGGAGCTGGAGGGCCGCGTCGCCGGGCTCACCATCGCCCACGATCTCGCCTATCCGGGCGGTTCCACGGACCACCTGCCAGGGGTGCTGCTGAGACGCGCCGAACGCCTGCGGGCCTTCGCCGACGCGCTCCAGCGGGCCTATCCCGTCCGGCCCGGCTGGCAGGACTGGCTGGCCGACGACACCCTGATCTGCCGCTGCGAGGAGGTGCCCATGGCCAGGGTCCGCGAGGCCCTGGCGCTGGGCGCGACCGACGCGCGCTCGGTCAAGCTGCTCGCCCGCCCAGGAATGGGCTGGTGCCAGGGCCGGATGTGCGGCTACGCCGTCTCCTGCCTGTCGGGCGAGCCGACCACCCAAGCCCCCCGCCGCCCCATCGCCCAGCCGATCACCCTCGGCTGTCTTGAGAGGATTGAAGATGAGCAACCGCGTTGAGCCGTGGCACGGGATCATGGTCGCCACGGCCCTGCCGCTGCGCGAGGACCTGTCGGTGGACTTCGAAGGGTTCGCCGAGCACTGCCGATGGCTGGTGGAGCAGGGCTGTGACGGTGTGGCCGTCAACGGCTCGCTCGGCGAGTACCAGACGCTCTCCGCCGAGGAACGTGCCAAGACCGTCGAGACCGCGGTGAAGGCCATCGGCGGGCGCAACGTGATGCCGGGCATCGCCGCGTACGGCGCGGCCGAGTCGCGTCGCTGGGCCGAGCAGGCGCGCGACGCCGGCTGCGAGAGCGTCATGCTGCTGCCGCCCAACGCCTACCGGGCCGACGAGCGGATCGTGATCGACCACTACACGGAGGTCGCCAAGGCGGGCCTGCCGATCGTCGCCTACAACAACCCCTACGACACCAAGGTCGACCTCACGCCCGCGGTGCTGGCGAGGCTGTTCGACGAGGGCCTGATCGTGGGCGTCAAGGAGTTCACCGGCGACGTGCGGCGCGCCTACGAGATCGCCGAACTCGCCCCGGGTCTCGACGTGCTCATCGGCTCCGACGACGTGGTGGTGGAGCTGGCGCTCGCGGGCGCGAAGGGATGGGTCGCCGGATACCCCAACGCGCTGCCGGCCGCCAGCGTCGCCCTCTACCGCGCCGCCATGGCGCACGACCTGGAGACCGCGCTGCCGCTCTACCGGCAGCTGCACCCGCTGCTGCGCTGGGACTCCAAGACCGAGTTCGTCCAGGCCATCAAGCTGTCGATGGACGTGGCCGGTCGCCATGGCGGCCCCTGCAGGGCCCCCAGGCTGCCGCTGACCGACGAGCAGGCGGAGGTCGTCAGAGCCGCGACCGAGAAGGCGCTGGCCGAGGGCCTGAGGTGAGAGGGGCCGCACGATGAGAGAGGCTGGACGACCATGAGATCCAAGCGCGTCTTCCACGCCGTCGACTCCCACACCGAGGGCATGCCGACCAGGGTCGTCGTCGGCGGTGTCGGCGTGATCCCCGGCAACAGCATGGCCGAGCGGCGCCTGTACTTCCGCGAGCACTTCGACCACATCAAGCAGCTGCTCATGAACGAGCCGCGCGGCCACTCGGCGATGAGCGGGGCCATCCTGCAGCCGCCCACCAGACCCGACGCGGACTGGGGCGTGCTGTTCATCGAGGTCTCCGGCTACCTGCCCATGTGCGGCCACGGCACGATCGGCGTGGCCACCGTGCTGGTGGAGACGGGGATGGTGGAGGTCGTCGAGCCGGTGACCACCGTCCGCCTCGAGGTGCCCGCCGGTCTGGTCGTCGTGGACGTGGCGGTGAAGGACGGCGCCGCCGAGTCGGTGACGCTGCGCAACGTGCCCGCCTACAGCGACAGGCTGGACGCGGTGGTGGAGGTGCCGGGATTCGGCGAGGTCCGCTACGACCTGGCCTACGGCGGCAACTTCTACGCCATCGTGGACCTCGACTCCTACAAGCTGCCCTTCGACAGGGCCGCGAAGAACGAGATCCTGGCGGCGGGGCTGGCCACGATGGCGGCCATCAACGAGGCGGACGAGCCGGTGCACCGCGAGGACGACCGGATCAGAGGCTGCCACCACGTCTACTTCGCGGCGCCCGGGTCGACGGCCCGGCACTCCAGGCACGCGATGGCGATCTACCCCGGGTGGTTCGACAGGTCGCCGTGCGGGACGGGCACCAGCGCCAGGATGGCCCAGCTGCACGCCAGGGGCGAGCTGGCGATGGACACCGACTTCGTCAACGAGTCGTTCATCGGCACCCGCTTCGTGGGGCGCCTGGTGGAGGAGACGACCGTCGGCGGGGCGCCGGCCGTGGTGCCGACCATCACGGGCAGGGCGTGGGTGACCGGGACCGCGCAGTACTTTCTCGACCCTCGTGACCCGTTCCCCGAGGGCTTCATCCTCTGACGCGCCTGAGGGCCGCGCCGCTCCCCGTGGAGGGAGCGGGCGGACCCGCGCGACAGCGCACAGCCCGGCGGGCGGTAGAGTCCGCCCGCCACCTCCAAACGCGGCGAGCGGGTGCGTTCGCGCGCCGCTTCCGGACATGGCGGGCAGCCGTACGGCAAAGGGGTGTCTTGACCTGCCCAAAATTTTCGCAAATCGGACATCGGGCCGGGATGCTCACCCTGGCCTATCTTGACGTTCCACCTGCGTGTTAGGACGCTAACGGTCTGGTCTCGGCGCTTGACCTGTCCCTGAGCACGTCGGTGTGATGTCACACATCACTCACGGTAGGAGAGTCTCATGCGCAAGACGCACGTCGTCTCCCTGGTCGCGACCGCAATGATGCTGGCGGGTTGCGGACAGGGCCTCCTCGGCGATGGAGGCGGCGCCCAGCAGGAGGCCAAGGGCCCCATCCGCCTGGGCATGCTCGTCCCGCAGTCGGGCAGCGAGGCCGCGATCGGCCCCTATATGACCAACGCGGCCCAGCTGGCCGTCGACGAGATCAACGCCAAGGGCGGCGTTCTCGGCAGGCAGCTGGAGCTCAAGCCCGCCGACGACGCCTGTGACGCCCAGACGGCGGTCGCGGCCGCCAACAAGGTGGTGACCGAGGGCGTCGAGGTGTCCATCGGAGGCTACTGCTCCGGCGCCACGCTGCCCACCCTGCCGGTGTTCGGCAAGGCGAACATCCCCATGATCATCCCTGCCGCCAACTCGCAGGAACTGGTCGACCAGAAGCTCAAGCACGTCTTCCTGATCAACGGTACCGGCACCCAGCAGGCGGAGTCGGCCACCAAGTGGATCACCAAGCAGGGCGCCACCAAGGTCGCGCTCATGCACGACAACACCAGCTACTCCAAGGACATCGCCGTCCGCACCCAGCCGCTGCTGGGCGACAAGGCGATCATCACCGAGGCGGTCACGCCCAAGGAGAGCGACTACAGCGCCAACATCCACAACGTTCTCGAGAAGAAGCCCGACTTCGTCTACTGGACGGGCTACTTCCAGGAGGGCGGCCTGATCATCAGGCAGCTGCGCCAGGCCGGGTACAAGGGCTCGATCATGGTCGCCGACGGCTCCGTCTCCGCCAAGCTCGGTGAGATCGCCGGACCCGAGGCCGACGGCGTCTTCGCCACCATGACCCCGATCCCCGACACGCTGCCCGACGCCAAGGGCTGGATCGACACCTACACCAAGAAGTTCGGCTCGGCTCCCGGCCCCTACTCCAACCAGGCCTACGACGCCGTGCGGCTGGCCGCCGAGGCGATCACCAAGGCGGGCTCCACCGACGGCGCCAAGGTCATCTCGGCCCTGGAGGGGATCAACGGGTTCACGATGTTCTCCGGCCCGCTGAAGTTCACCCCCGAGCACACTCTTTCCACCGGCGGCTTCCAGATCCTGGTGTGGAAGGGTGACAAGTTCGCCCTACAGGATGCCCTGTCATGACACAGCTCGTCTGGAACGGCCTGTTCGTCGGCTCGTTCTACGCCTTGGTGGCGCTGGGCTACAGCATGGTCTACGGCATCATCAAGCTGCTCAACTTCGCCCACGGCGACCTGTACATGCTCGGCGCGTTCAGCGGCTTCGCCGTCCTGTCCGCGCTGGGCGGGGTCTCCACCGCGATGACACTGCCCGTGCTGCTGGGCGTGCTGCTGCTGACCATGGTCAGCACCGGCCTCGCGGGCGTGGTCCTGGAGCGGGTGGCCTACCGCCCGCTCCGCGGCGCCCCCCGGCTGTCGCTGCTCATCACGGCCGTCGGCGCGTCCTTCGCCATCGAGTACGGCATGCGCATCGTCGCCGGGCCCGATCCCAAGGTCTACCCCGTACGGCTCAGCGGCACCTCGCTCGAAGTGTTCGGCGCCAGGCTCACCCTGCAGCAGCTCGTGCTCATCGGCGTCGCCGTCGTCCTCATGGTCGGCCTCAACCTCCTGGTCACCAAGACCCGCGAGGGCAGGGCCATGAGGGCGATCGCCCTCGACCCGCGCACCAGCTCGCTCATGGGCATCGACGTCAACGCCGTCATCTCCAGGACGTTCTTCCTGGGCTCGGCGCTCGCGGGCGCCGCCGGCGTGATGGCGGGCGCCTACTACGGGAAGATCGACTTCCTGATGGGCTTCCTCATCGGGCTGAAGGCCTTCACCGCGGCCGTCATCGGCGGCATCGGCAACATCCCCGGCACCATGCTGGGCGGCCTCGTGCTCGGCCTGCTGGAGTCGTTCGGCACCTACTGGCTCGGCGGTGAGTGGCGGGACGTGTTCGCCTTCGGCGTGCTGATCCTGTTCCTGACCGTGAGACCCACAGGTCTGCTCGGCGAACGTGTGACGGAGCGGGTGTGAACGAGACGACCAAAGCCCCCGAAGCCCCCCGCAAGGTCGGCGCCAAGGGCCCGCAGACCAGGCTGTCCAAGCTGTTCGACAACCGCTGGATCGGCCTGGCGGGCCTGCTGATCGCGCTGCTCGTGCCGTTCGTCAACGCCAGCAGCTACACGCTGTCCATCATGACCAGCGCCGCGATCTTCGTGATGCTGGCCTCCGGCCTGAACATCGTGGTCGGCTACACCGGCCTGCTGGACCTGGGGTACGCGGCCTTCTTCGCGGTCGGCGCCTACACCAGCGGCGTCCTGTCGACCCGCTTCGACCTGCCGCTGCTGGTCACCGTGCCCGCCGTCATCGTCGTCACGGTCATCGCCGGGATCATCATCGGCGCGCCGACGCTGCGCCTGCGCAGCGACTACCTGGCCATCGTGACGCTGGGCTTCGGCGAGATCATCCGCATCACCGCCAACAACCTGCCCGTCACGGGCGGCCCTTCGGGCATCTACGGCATCCCGAGTCTGGTCGACAGCCCTGCGCTCTTCTACTACGTCACCGTGGCGGTCGTCGCGATCGCCGTGGTCGGCGCCTCCCGCCTGGGCAGGTCGCGGCTCGGCAGGGCCATGCGGTTCGTGCGCGAGGACGAGGACGCCGCCGAGGCGACCGGCGTGCACACCTACCGGGTCAAGCTGGCCGCCTACATCGCAGGAGCGGTCTGGGGCGGGCTGGCGGGCGTGCTGTTCGCGGGCCACCTGTCGGCGATCTCGCCCAACAGCTTCACCTTCCTGCAGTCCGCTCTCGTCCTGATGGCCGTGGTGCTCGGCGGCATGGGCTCGGTGCCCGGCGTCGTGCTCGGCGCGATCGTCATCAGCCTGCTGCCCGAGCTCCTGCGTGGCGTGGCCGACTACCGGTTCTTCGTCTTCGGCGTGCTGCTGATCATCGTGATGCTCGTCAGGCCGCAGGGCCTGTGGCCCGCCCGCTCGAAGGAGGCCCTCAAGTGACGCTCCTAGAGGTGAAGGAGCTGCGCCTGGCGTTCGGCGGGCTGCTGGCCATCGACGGCCTCAGCTTCTCGGTGAACGAGGCCGAGATCGTCTCGGTCATCGGCCCGAACGGCGCGGGCAAGACCTCCGCCTTCAACTGCGTGACCGGCTTCTACCGGCCCACGGGCGGCGAGATCGCCTTCGACGGGCGCTCGCTGCTGGGCCTGCGGCCCTCGGCGGTGGCGGGGGTCGGCATCAGCCGTACCTTCCAGAACCTGCGGTTGTTCGGCGAGCTGTCGGTGCTCGACAACGTCCGCGCGGGCAGCCACCTGTGGCTCAAGCAGAGCGTCTTCGACGCGCTGCTGCACACCCCGCGCTACCGCCGCACCGAGCGCGAGTGCACCGACGAGGCCAACCACTGGCTC
Organism: Nonomuraea sp. bgisy101; assembly: GCF_057708945.1. Taxonomy (NCBI): domain Bacteria; kingdom Bacillati; phylum Actinomycetota; class Actinomycetes; order Streptosporangiales; family Streptosporangiaceae; genus Nonomuraea; species Nonomuraea sp. bgisy101. The sequence continues at coordinate 206,365 of NZ_JBYITD010000013.1, read as the reverse complement.
GACTTCGTCGGCCTGCGCGGCGACCGCTACTCGGCGGCGCGCAACCTGCCCTACGGCGAGCAGCGCCGCGTCGAGATCGCCCGCGCGCTGGCCCGCAAGCCGCGCCTGCTGCTGCTCGACGAGCCCGCCGCGGGACTCAACCACACCGAGAAGGCCGAGATGCTCGACCTGATCAGGCGCATCCGCGACCTCGGCATCGCGATCGTGCTGATCGAGCACGACATGGGGCTGGTCATGCAGGTCTCCGAACGCATCGTGGTTCTCAACTTCGGCAAGGAGATCGCCGACGGCCGCCCCGAAGAGGTGCGCCGCGACCCCGCCGTGATCGAGGCCTACCTGGGGAGCGACGCCCATGCTTGAGATCACTGACCTCGACGTCCACTACGACGGCGTGCACGCGCTGCGCGGGCTGTCGCTGACCGTCGGCGCCGGCGAGATCGTCACCCTGCTCGGCAACAACGGCGCGGGCAAGACGACCACCCTGTCGGCGATCTCGGGCCTGGTACGGCCCAGCGGCGGCAAGGTCGTCTTCGAGGACAAGGACATCACCGGCCTGGCCGCGCACAAGATCACCAGTCGCGGGCTCGTCCACTGTCCCGAGGGCCGCCGGATCTTCAGCACCCTGAGCGTGCACGACAACCTGCTGCTCGGCGGCTACCTCGTGCGCGACCAGGCCGAGGTCAGGAAGCGCATCGACCGCGTCTACGACCTGCTGCCGCGCCTGGCCGAGCGCCGCGCCCAGCAGGGCGGCACGCTCTCGGGCGGCGAGCAGCAGATGCTCGCGATCGGCCGCGCACTGGTGACAGGCCCCCGCCTGCTGCTGCTCGACGAGCCGTCGATGGGCCTGGCGCCGCTGGTCGTGGCCCAGGTGATGGACCTGATCGCCGACATCAACGCCTCGGGCACGGCCGTGCTCCTGGTCGAGCAGAACGCCTCCGCGGCGCTGAAGATCGCCCACAGGGGCTATGTGCTGGAGAGCGGCGAGGGGACCCTGTCCGGCCAGGCCGACTCGCTGCGCTCCGACCCTCGTGTGGTCGAGGCGTACCTAGGAGGGGCATGATCCAGACAATCGACTACCACACCGGCGGCGAGCCGTTCAGGATCGTCGTCGGCGGGGTCGGGGAGATCAAGGGCTCGTCCGTCCTCGAACGCCGCGCCGACGCCTTCCAGCGTGAGGAGATCGACAGGGTGCGGCGGCTGCTGTGCCACGAGCCTCGCGGGCACGCCGACATGTACGGCTGCTTCCTGGTGCCGCCCGACTCCCCGGGCGCCGACCTGGGCGTGCTGTTCTGGCACAAGGACGGCTACTCCACCGCCTGCGGGCACGGGACGATCGCGCTGGGCGTGCACGCCGTCCAGGAGGGGCTGGTCGAGGCCGACCCCGACGGCACCACGGACGTCGTCATCGACGTGCCCTCCGGCAGGGTGACGGCGAGGGTGGCCATGAAGGCCGGCGAGATCACCTCGGTGACCTTCAGGAACGTCCCGTCGTACGTGATCGCGCGCGGCGTCCGGGCGGACGGGACGGACGTCGACGTCTCGTACGGCGGAGCCATCTACGCCTCGCTGCCCGCCTCCTCGCTGGGACTGTCGGTGGCACCCGAGCACCTGACGGAGCTGATCGCCCACGGGCGGCGGATCAAGGCCGCGCTCGCGGACCACCCCGTGGCCAGGCATCCCTCGGACGAGCGGCTGTCGGGCATCTACGGAGTGATCTTCTACGACGAGCTCGGGCCGGCCCACCAGCGCAACGTGACCGTCTTCGCCGACGGAGAGGTGGACAGGTCGCCGTGCGGCTCGGGCACCGCGGCCAGGCTGGCGCTGCTGGCCGAGGAACTGCCCGCCGGCTTCACGCTCACGCACGACAGCATCGTGGGCTCGTCGTTCCGTGCCTGGGTCGCCGAGTCGACCGAGGAGGGCGTGATCCCTGAGATCGAGGGCATGGCCTACCGCACCGGGCGCCACAGCTTCGAACTCGATCCACGCGATCCGATCGGAACGGGGTTCACGCTGCGATGAGCCTGGCGATCACCTCGCTCGGAGCCGGATCCGCGCCCAGGGCCGCGGCCGGCCCCGAGGCGGGCGGAGCCGCGCGATGAGCGGCCTGCCGTACATCGAGGACCTGGAGCGGCTGGTGCCGATGGCGCGAGCCATCGACGTCCTGGAGGAGGCGCTGGCCGCGGGGTTCGACCCCGAGACCGCGCCCGCCCGCGCGGCCGTCCCGGCTGGAGCGGGGGAGTTCCTGCTCATGCCCGCTGCGGCCGGACGGTACGCCGGTGTCAAGGTGGTCACCGTCGCGCCCGGCAACCCCGTGCGTGGGCTGCCCCGGATCCAGGGCACCTACCTGCTGTTCGACGGCGACACCATGACGCCGCTGGCGGCGATGGACGGCCTGGCGCTCACCGCCCTGCGCACGCCGGCCGTCTCCGCCCTCGCGGTCAGGCACCTCGCCCCGCAGAGCGCCTCAAGCCTGCTGGTGTACGGCACGGGGCCGCAGGCGTGGGGCCACGTGCTGGCGATGCGCGAGGTGCGCCCCGTGGACAGGGTCACGGTGGTCGGGCGCGACCACGACAGGGCGGCGGCGCTGGCACTCAAGTGCGCCGAAGCCGGGCTCGCGGCCTCGGCCGCCGTGGGCGCGCCGCCCCCCGGCGCGCTGGTCCCGCTCGAGGAGGCCGACCTGATCGCCTGCTGTACGACCTCCAGGAACCCCCTGTTCCCAGGTAAGCTCACCGGCAACAACGTCACCGTGGCCGCCGTCGGTTCACACGAACCCGACGCCAGAGAGATCGACGATGATCTCGTCGCCCGTGCCACCCTGGTCGTGGAGGCGAGGACGGCGGCGTTGTCCGAGGCTGGAGATGTGGTCATCCCCTTGCGCGGCGGTACGATCACCAGTGGTCATCTGGCCGGCAACCTGGCCGACCTGGTCGCCGGTCGCGTCGCCCTGCGGGAGGGGCCGCGGGTCTTCAAGAGCGTCGGCATGGCGTGGGAGGACCTGGTGGTGGCGGCGGCCGCGTATGAGGCGTGGGCTCATTGAACGGACGAAAGTAGGGAAGCCGGGATGGCTGCGGAGGAGAGGCTCGACCTTCCGGTGGTCGGCGAGCGGCAGAGCCTGCGCGAGCAGGTCGCGCACGCGCTGCGCGCCGCGCTCGTCACCGGCGAGATGCGCCCCGGCGTGGTCTACTCAGCGCCGGTGCTCGCCGCCCAGTTCGGGGTCTCGGCCACGCCGGTCCGCGAGGCCATGCTCGACCTGGCCAAGGAGGGTCTGGTCGAGGCGGTGCGCAACAAGGGATTCAGGGTCACCGAGCTGTCCGACCGCGACCTCGACGAGCTGACCGAGATCCGCCAGCTGATCGAGGTGCCCACAATCGCGCGGCTGGCCGACGCGTCCAGGGCCGAGGAGTTCGAGCGGCTCAGGCCGGTCGCCCAGCAGATCGTCGACGCCGCCGAACGCGCGGACCTGCTCGCCTACATCGACGCCGACCTGCGCTTCCACGTGGAACTGCTGGCGCTGTCGGGCAACGCGCACCTGGTGGAGGTGGTGCGCGACCTGCGCAACAGGGCCAGGCTGTACGGCCTGTCACGGCTGTCGGAGCGCGGCATGCTGCCCGACTCCGCGCGCGAGCACCTGGAGCTGCTCGACGCGCTCCAGGCGGGCGACCGGCAGGCCGCCGAGCGCATCATGGGCGAGCACATCCACCACGTGCGCGACATCTGGGCCGAATAACACCGTCGAAGCGCGCCCGCGGTGCGGCGACGAGGCGGTGACGTGGTGGTGGCGAGGTGGCGGCCCAGTGGCGGCGAGGTGGCGGCCCGGTGGTGGCCCGGTGGCGTCAGCGCCTGTCGCCCGCCCGGGTGGCGCCCAGGCTGGCGGCGACGATGCAGATGATGGCCGCCCACTGCTGCACGTGCAGGATCTCGCCCAGCAGCACCAGCCCGATGATGGCCGCGACCGCGGGCTCCAGGCTCATCAGGATGCCGAAGACGTGCTTGGGCATCCGCCGCAGCGCCTGCAGTTCGAGCGAGTAGGGGATCACCGACGACAGCAGGCCCACCCCGAGCCCGATGAGGATCACCGAAGGCTGCATGAGGTCGGCCCCGCCCGTCGTCACACCCACGGGCGCGACGACCAGAGCCGAGACGATCATCGCGAACGACAGCCCCGTGGTCCCGGGGAAGCGGCTGCCCGCGGCCGAGGACAGCAGGATGTAGGCCGCCCAGCAGGCCCCGGCCACCAGCGCGAAGCCGATGCCGAGCCAGCTCACCGAGGCCGACTCCTGCCACGGCGCGATGAGCGCGATGCCCACCGCCGCCAGGACCGCCCACAGCAGGTCGAGACGGCGGCGGGAGGCCGCGATCGCCACGCCGAGCGGGCCGAGGAACTCGATCGCGACCGCGATGCCGATCGGCAGCCTGGCCAGCGCCTCGTAGAACGACAGGTTCATCACGGCGAGCGTGACGCCGAAGCCGATGCCCACCGCCCAGTCGCGCCACGCGAGCCCCTTGAGCCTGGGCCGCGCGACCACGCCCAGGATCAGCGCGCCCGCCGCGATGCGCATGAACACCACCGCCGACGGCGGCAACACCGCGAACAGCTCCTTGGCGAAGCCCGCGCCCAGCTGTACCGAGACGATCCCCAGCATGACCAGCCCGGAGGGCGGGATCGAGTCCGTGACCGTGCGCAGCAGGCTGCCGGAGCGCGGCAGGGCTGACTTGAGGCGGTCGGCTGGCCCGTCGAGGGCGAAGGCGGTCACAGGACTCCTCGGGGAGAAGGCGAACAAGCAGGCAACGAGCCTACTCGGCGACCCTGACAACGCCTGGAGGCGGGAGGCCTACTCCCAGCGGAACGTCCTGGACGCCAGCCCGAGCGTGAGCGCCGCCCACACCACCAGCACCGCCACCGCGCCCAGCGGCAGCGCCGCGCCGTCGGCCAGCACCGCTCGCAGGCCGCCGGTCAGCGCCGAGATCGGCAGCAGCCCGAGCACCGGCTCCACCCCGTCGGGGAAGACGCTCAGCGGGAACACCACGCCGCCGCAGCCCAGCAGCACCAGGTAGACCAGATTGGCCCCGGCCAGCGTCGCCTCGGCCCGCAGCACCCCGGCCATCAGCAGCCCGAGCCCGCTGAAGGCGGCGGTGCCGAGCAGCACCAGCAGCACGGCCGCGGCGAGCGAGCCGTGTGGCCGCCAGCCGAGCAGCAGCGCCACCACCACGATGACCACGGCCTGCAGCAGCTCCACCGCGACGACGGCCGCGGTCTTGGCCAGAAGCAGCCCCGCCCTCGACAGCGGGGTGGCGCCGAGCCGCTTCAGCACGCCGTAGCGGCGTTCGAAGCCCGTCGCGATCGCCTGCCCCGTGAAGGCCGTCGACATGACCGCGAGCGCGAGCATGCCGGGCGCCAGGAAGCCGACGCGCGAGCCCGCCCCGACGTCGACCAGCGGCGCCAGCGAGAAGCCGACCAGCAGCAGCACCGGGATGATCAGGGTGAGCAGCAGCTGCTCGCCGTTGCGCAGGATCGCCCTGGCCTCGGCGCCCGCCTGCGCGAGCACCATCCGGTGGAAGGCCGCGGCCCCGGGGGCGGGGGTGAAGTCGAGGGCGGTCATCGCAGCTCCCTGCCTGTCAGCTCGAGGAAGACGTCCTCCAGCGTTCTGCGCTCGATGGACAGGTCGTCGGCCGTGACGCCCTCGGCGGCGCACCACGCCGTCACCGTGGCCAGCAGCTCGGGCCCGACGTGTCCCTCGATGATGTAGTGGCCGGACGGCGACTCCTTGGCCGCCGAACCCGCCGGCAGCGCGCTCAGCAGCTCATCGAGCGTGAGCCCCGGCCTGGCGCGGAAGCGCAGCTGCCGCTCGGCTCCCGTGAGCGAGGCGGGTGTCCCCTCGGCCACGACCCTGCCCCTGTCGATGATCACCACATGGTCGGCCAGCCGCTCGGCCTCGTCCATGTAGTGGGTGGTCAGCACCACCGCCACGCCGGCCCCGCGCAGGTCCGCGACCAGCTCCCAGCAGGCCCGCCTGGCCTGCGGGTCGAGGCCCGCCGTCGGCTCGTCGAGGAAGACCAGCTCGGGCCTGCCGATCACGGCACCCGCCAGCGAGAGCCGCTGCTGCTGGCCTCCCGACATCCTCCTGTACGGCGTGCGCGCGTGCTCGGCCAGGCCCAGCCGTGCCAGAAGGGCCGGAGGGTCGAGGGGGCGGGCATGGAAACGGGACATCAGCCGCAGCCACTCGCCGCACCTCATCGCCGGAGGCACGCCCCCCGCCTGCGGCATCACGCCCACCCTGGCCCGCAGCGACGGGTCGGACGGCGGGCGGTCGAGCACCCGCACGCTGCCGCCGTCCGCGCCGCGGAAACCCTCGCAGATCTCGATGGTGGAGGTCTTGCCCGCGCCGTTCGGCCCAAGGATCGCGGTGACCGCGCCGCGCTCGGCGGCAAGGGTCAGCCCGTCGACGGCGGTGGTGCCGCCGTAGCGTTTGACCAGATCGATGACCTCGACGGCAGGGGAGCTCATGGCCACGAGTTTAGGGACCCGTGCGCGCGGTCAGCGCGGCAGGCGGCGCCGACGACGTTCGCAGACGACAAATAGCTAAAAAGCCAGCCAACTGGAGGGCTGTGACCTTGGTCACGTGATTGGGTGTGAAGCGACAGGAGGTAGAGCGATGTCGGTTCGCAGTGGTTACGAGGCGGGCGTCCCGTGCTGGGTCGATCTCTCGACGTCCGACGTCCGGGCGGCGGTCCGCTTCTACAGCGAGATCTTCGGCTGGACGGCCGAGATGATCGACGATCCGGCCGCGGGAGGCTACGGGCAGTTCGTTTACAACGGCAAGAAGGTGGCGGGCGTCGGCCCGATCATGGGGGAGGGGATGCCTCCCGTCTGGAACGTCTACGTCGCCACGGACGACGCCGCCACCGTGGCCGACCGCGTCAAGAACGCGGGCGGCACCGTCGTCGTCGAGCCCATGCAGGTCTTCGAGGAGGGCACGATGGCCGTCTTCCAGGCCTCGGACGGCTCCTTCTTCTCCGTCTGGCAGGCGGGCAACCACTCCGGCGCCGAACTGGTCAACGAGCCGGGTGCGTTCTGCTGGAACGAGCTGGTCACCAGGGACCCGCAGGCGGCCACGACCTTCTATACCGCCGTCTTCCCCTGGACCCCGAGGGTCCAGCAGATGGACGGCATGACCTACACCGAGTGGCTGACCGGCGACAAGAGCATCGCGGGCATGATCGAGATGTCGCCCAACTATCCGGAGGGCACCCCCTCGCACTGGTCGACCTACTTCGCCGTGGCCGACCTCGACGCCACGGTCGCCAAGGCCGGATCGCTGGGCGCCACGGTGCTCATCGACTCGATGGACTCGCCCCCCGGCAGGTTCGGGATGCTCATGGACCCGCAGGGCGCCGCGTTCTCGGTCATCCAGCTGAACGAGACCGCGTGAAATTTCGGCAAAAATCTGGGAATGCGGCGGACCAGATGCTGGTTTGATCCCTCGGCCCTCGTGGGTCATGGCCTACGAGGGAGAGGGGTTCACGCATGTCCGTGGCAGAAGCCGCACCTGCTGTCACCAGAGGGAACCGCCGCGGACTGCTCCTGCTGATCCTGGGGGCGCTGTCGGCCATCGGCCCGCTCTCGATCGACATGTACCTGCCGGCCCTGCCCGCCATCACCGCCGAGATGTCCTCGGCCCCCGCGCAGGTCCAGCTCACGCTGACCGCCTGTCTCATCGGCGTCAGTCTCGGCCAGGTCCTCGCCGGGCCGCTGAGCGACGTCAGGGGGCGCAGGCTCCCGCTCATCGTCGGCGTCGCCGGGTACACGCTGGCCTCGCTGCTGTGCGCCTTCGCGCCCTCCGTGGCCGCGCTCGTCGTGCTGCGCCTGGTGCAGGGGATCATGGGCGGAGCCGCGCTGGTGATCGTCCGCGCCGTGGTCCGCGACCTCTACGAGGGCGCCGCCATCGCCCGCATCTTCGCCACCCTCATGCTGGTCAGCGGCCTGGCCCCCATCCTCGCCCCGATCGCGGGCGCCCAGCTGCTGTCCTTCACCTCGTGGCGCGGCATCTTCGTCGCGCTCAGCGTGGCGGGCGCGGTGCTGGTGCTGGCCGTCCTCCCCGGGGTCAGGGAGACGCTTCCCGCGGACAAGAGGGAGGGCGGCGGGCTGAGGAAGACCGCCGCCACGTTCTGGCGCCTGCTCGGCGACCGCTCGTTCATGGCCTGCTCGCTGTCGGCGGGGCTGGCCTTCGCCGGCATGTTCGCCTACATCTCCGGCTCGCCCTTCGTGCTGCAGGAGGTGTACGGCGCCTCGCCGCAGCAGTTCTCGCTCGTCTTCGCCCTCAACGCCCTCGGCCTGACGGTCATGGCGCAGGTCGGCGGCCGGCTGTCGGGTCGCGTCTCGCCCGCCCGCCTGGTGCTGGGCGGGCTGATCCTCAACCTCGCGGGCGGGGCGCTGCTGGTGGTCGCCGCCACCATGGACCTCGGGCTGACCGGCGTGGTGGCCGCGCTGTTCGTCATCATGTGCGGCGCGGGCCTGGTGCTGCCCGGCACCGGCGCGCTGGCGCTGGCGGGCCAGCCGCAGCAGGTGGCGGGAAGCGCCTCGGCGCTGCTCGGTGTCCTGCAGTTCGCGTTCGGCGCGCTCGCCGCGCCGCTCGTGGGCCTGGCCGGATCCGGTACGGCGGTGCCGATGGCCGTCGTCATGCTGGCGCTCATCGTCGCCTCCTTCCTGGTGTTCGCGATCATGGGTCGAGGCCGCGTCTTTGCAGTTAGGTAAGCCTTGCCTGCGTGAGAAATTGCATCCCCATTCGTTTGTGAAGCGGGAAGGAATTACGGCACACTGATGTTGTGAAAAACGTGCACCCCTCGATCGAGCCAGGACATGAGCGCAGTACCCGCGCCCGTGTGGCCAGGCTGATCCTGGAGCACGGGCCCGTAGCGGCCGCGGCGCTCGGAGAGCGGCTGGGGCTCACCCCCGCAGCCGTTCGCCGTCACCTTGACGCGCTGCTGGCCGACGGGATGATCGAGCCCCGCACGACACGGCCGCGCGGACAGCGCGGGCGCGGGCGACCGGCCAAGCTGTTCGCCATCACCGACGCGGGGCGCAGTGCTTTCGAGCACGCCTATGACGATCTCGCGGGGAGCGCGTTGCGCTTCCTCGCCGAGCGCATGGGCGAGGAAGCGGTGACCGAGTTCGCCCGTTCCCAGGTCGAGGGCCTGGTGAAGCGGCTTGAGCCGGTCATGCGGACAGTGCCGGAAGACCAGCGCGTTCAGGTGCTGGCCCAGGCGCTGTCGGCGGACGGTTACGCCGCCTCGGCCAGCAAGGCCAAGTCGGGCGGCGACCAGCTCTGCCAGCACCACTGCCCGGTGGCGCACGCGGCGGCGGAGTTCCCGCAGCTGTGCGAGGCCGAGACGGAAGCGTTCGCGCAGCTGCTCGGCACCCCCGTGCAACGCCTGGCCACCATCGCACACGGCGACGGGGTCTGCACCACCCATGTGAGCCCCGTTCGGATAAGAGAGAGCAAGGAGACCGGAAGGTGACTGTCACCGACCGCCCGGAGCTGGAAGGCCTCGGGAATTACAAGTTCGGCTGGTCCGACTCTGACGCCGCGGGAGCGGCGGCCAAGCGAGGCCTGTCCGAGGAGGTCGTCCGCAACATCTCCGCGCTCAAGAACGAGCCGGAGTGGATGCTCGACCTTCGCCTGAAGGGCCTCCGTCTGTTCGACAAGAAGCCACTGCCCACGTGGGGTTCGGACCTGACGGGCATCGACTTCGACAACATCAAGTACTTCGTGCGCTCGACCGAGAAGCAGGCCGCTTCCTGGGACGAGCTGCCCGAGGACATCAAGAACACCTACGACAAGCTCGGCATCCCCGAGGCCGAGAAGCAGCGGCTCATCGCCGGTGTCGCCGCCCAGTACGAGTCCGAGGTCGTCTACCACAAGATCCGTGAGGACCTCGAGGAGAAGGGCGTCATCTTCGTCGACACCGACACGGGCCTGAAGGAGCACGAGGAGCTCTTCAAGGAGTACTTCGGCTCGGTCATCCCCGTGGGCGACAACAAGTTCGCCGCGCTCAACACCTCCGTGTGGTCGGGCGGCTCGTTCATCTACGTGCCGCCGAACGTTGAGGTGGAGATCCCGCTGCAGGCCTACTTCCGGATCAACACCGAGAACATGGGCCAGTTCGAGCGGACCCTGATCATCGTGGACGAGAACAGCTACGTCCACTACGTCGAGGGCTGCACCGCGCCGATCTACTCCAGCGACTCGCTCCACTCGGCCGTCGTCGAGATCGTCGTGAAGAAGAACGCCCGCTGCCGTTACACGACCATCCAGAACTGGTCGAACAACGTCTACAACCTGGTCACCAAGCGCGCCGTGGCGTACGAGGGCGCGACCATGGAGTGGATCGACGGCAACATCGGCTCCAAGGTCACGATGAAGTACCCGGCCGTCTACCTGATGGGCGAGCACGCCAAGGGTGAGACGCTGAGCGTCGCCTTCGCCGGCGAGGGCCAGCACCAGGACGCGGGCTCCAAGATGGTCCACCTGGCGCCCAACACCTCCTCCAGCGTGATCTCCAAGTCGGTGGCGCGCGGCGGCGGCCGTACCTCCTACCGCGGGCTCGTGCAGATCGAGGAGGGGGCCCACGGCTCTGCCTCGACCGTCAAGTGCGACGCGCTGCTCGTCGACCAGATCAGCCGCTCCGACACCTACCCCTACGTCGACGTCCGCGAGGACGACGTCTCCATGGGGCACGAGGCCACGGTCTCCAAGGTCAGCGAGGACCAGCTGTTCTACCTCATGAGCCGCGGGCTCGACGAGGACGAGGCGATGGCGATGATCGTGCGCGGCTTCGTGGAGCCGATCGCGCGTGAGCTGCCCATGGAGTACGCCCTCGAACTGAACCGCCTGATCGAGCTGCAGATGGAAGGAGCCGTCGGCTGATGGGCCTGAACGAGAAGCCCCTGTCGACCCTGCACGAGAAGTCGTCCTACAGCCTGGACGACTTCGCGGTGCCGACCGGGCGCGAGGAGCAGTGGCGCTTCACGCCGCTGTCGCGCCTGAAGGGCCTGCACAACGGCGCCGCCGAGGTGACCGGGCAGGTCGTCACGCAGGCGTTCACGCCCGCGGGTGTGAACGCCGAGTGGGTCAGCCGCGACGACGCGAGGGTCGGCAAGGCCTACGCCCCCGTCGACAGGGTGAGCGCGCAGGCCTACAACTCCTTCGAGAAGGCTCTGGTCGTCACCGTGCCGAAGGAGGCCGTCCCGGCCGAGCCGATCCAGATCGAGGTGCGCGGCGGCGGCGTCGAAGGCGCCGCCTACGGCCACATCGTGGTCAAGGTCGAGCCGATGGCCGAGGCCGTGGTCGTCATCGACCACCAGGGCAGCGCGCTCTACGCCGACAACATCGAGTTCGTCGTGGGCGACGGTGCCACCCTGAAGGTCATCAGCCTGCAGGACTGGGCCGACGACGCCGTCCACGTCTCCCACCACCACGCCCAGCTGGCCAAGGACGCGACCTTCCGCGGCTTCGTGGTCACCCTGGGCGGCGACCTCGTACGGCTGTCGCCCAGCGTCGCCTACACCGCCCCCGGCGGCGACGCCGACCTGTCCGGCATCTACTTCGTCGACGCCGGTCAGCACCTGGAGCACCGCCTGCTGGTCGACCACTCCCAGCCCAACTGCAAGAGCTACGTCGACTACCGCGGCGCGCTGCAGGGCGAGGACGCGCACGCCGTCTGGATCGGCGACGTGATCATCAGGGTCGAGGCCGAGGGCACCGACACCTATGAGCTCAACCGCAACCTGATCCTCACCGACGGCGCCCGCGCCGACTCGGTGCCCAACCTCGAGATCCTCACCGGCGAGGTCGCGGGCGCGGGTCACGCCTCCGCGTCGGGCCGCCTGGACGACGAGCACATCTTCTACCTCCAGGCCCGCGGCATCCCCTACGACGAGGCCCGCCGCCTGGTCATCAGGGGCTTCCTGGGCCAGCTGGTGGAGAAGATCTCCGTTCCCGAGCTGCGCGAGCGCGTCCTGGCCAAGGTCGAGGCGGAGCTCGAGAAGTGACATTCCAGAAGGTCTGCAAGATCAGTGACATCTCCGACGGGGGTGTCATCGGCGTCGAGGTGGACGACACCCCCGTGGCGCTGGTCCGCAAGGGCGATGAGGTCTTCGCCCTTCACGACGTCTGTTCGCACGCCGAGGTGAAGCTCAGCGAGGGGGAGGTCTACGACGGGACCCTCGAGTGCTGGTTGCACGGCTCGTGCTTCGACGTGCGCTCGGGCAAGCCCACCGGCCCGCCCGCCACCAAGCCCGTGAACGTTTACCGAGTGAAGATCGACGGCGACGACGTCCTCGTCTCGCTCTCGAAGGAGTCATAACAGTGTCCACCCTTGAGATTCGTGACCTCCAGGTCTCCGTCGCGGACAAGGAGATCCTGCGCGGCGTCAACCTCGTCGTGAAGGCGGGCGAGACCCACGCCATCATGGGTCCGAACGGCTCGGGCAAGTCCACCCTCGCCTACGCGATCGCCGGTCACCCCAAGTACACGATCACCGGCGGCCAGGTCCTGCTCGACGGCGTCGACCTGCTGGAGCTGTCGGTCGACGAGCGCGCCCGCGCCGGCCTGTTCCTCGCCATGCAGTACCCGGTCGAGGTTCCCGGCGTCAGCGTGTCCAACTTCCTCCGTTCGGCCGTCACCGCCGTGCGCGGCGAGGCGCCGAAGCTGCGCGAGTTCAGCAAGGACCTGAAGTCCGGCATGGACTCCCTGGCCATCGACTCCGCCTTCGCGACCCGCAACGTCAACGAGGGCTTCTCCGGAGGCGAGAAGAAGCGCCACGAGATCCTCCAGCTCGAGCTGCTCAAGCCGAAGATCGCCGTCCTCGACGAGACCGACTCGGGCCTCGACGTCGACGCGCTGCGCGTGGTGTCGGAGGGCATCAACCGCTTCCGCGCCTCCGGCGAGACCGGTGTCCTGCTGATCACCCACTACACCCGCATCCTGCGCTACGTGAAGCCGGACTTCGTGCACGTCTTCGCGGGCGGCAAGATCGTCGAAGAGGGTGGGCCCGAACTGGCCGAGAAGCTCGAAGCCGAGGGCTACGAGCAGTACACGAAGGCATCGGCGTAATGAACCCGGAGCGAACCCGGCGCAGTGAGCGGGGTCCGCGAAGCGAATGAGGAGTGGTGAGCGACCAATGAACGGAGCGTTCGACGTGGAGAGGGTCAGGAAGGACTTCCCTGTCCTCTCCCGCGAGCTGTCCGGCGGGCGCCCGCTCGTCTACCTCGACTCGGGCAACTCCTCGCAGAAGCCGACGCAGGTCATCGAGACCATGCGCGACCACTTCGCGATGCACTACAGCAATGTGGGGCGGGCGCACCACGCGCTCGGCACCGAGTCGACCGAGGCGTACGAGGCGGCGCGCGACAAGGTGGCCGCCTTCGTGAAGGCGCCCAGCCGGGACGAGATCGTGTTCACCAAGAACGCCTCCGAGGCGCTCAACCTGGTGGCCTACTCCTTCGGCAACCGCACCAACACCGACCCCCGGTTCGCCCTCGGTCCCGGTGACGAGATCGTCATCTCCGAGATGGAGCACCACTCCAACATCGTCCCGTGGCAGATGCTGGTGCAGCGCACGGGCGCGACGCTCAAGTGGTTCGGCGTGACCGACGACGGCAGGCTGGACCTGGCCGACGGCGTCATCACCGACCGCACGAAGATCGTCTCGGTCGCGCACCAGTCGAACGTGCTCGGCACCGTCAACCCGGTCGCCGAGATCGTGCGCCGTGCCCGCGAGGTGGGCGCGCTGGTGATGCTCGACTCCTCCCAGTCGGTGCCGCACCACCCGATCGACCTGGCCGGGCTGGACGTCGACTTCGTGGCCTTCACCGGCCACAAGATGCTCGGCCCCTCGGGCATCGGCGTGCTGTGGGGGCGGGCCGAACTGCTCGAGGCGATGCCGCCGTTCCTCGGCGGCGGCGAGATGATCGAGGCGGTCTGGATGGATCGCTCGACCTACGCGCCCATCCCGCACAAGTTCGAGGCGGGGACGCCGCCGATCGTCGAGGCCATCGGGCTCGGCGCGGCGGTCGACTACCTCGAAGGCGTCGGCATGGCGGCCATCGAGGCGCACGAGCGTGAGCTGACGGCCTACGCGCTGCAGGCGCTCGACGAGGTGCCCTCGCTGCGGATCGTCGGCCCCGCCTCGACCGAGGGCAGGGGCGCGACGGTGTCCTTCACCCTGGAGGGCATACACCCGCACGATGTTGGGCAGATCCTCGATGACCGGTTCGGCGTCGCCGTACGGGTTGGACATCACTGCGCGCGGCCACTTCACCTGAGGTTCGGAATACCCGCGACCACGCGGGCGTCGTTCTACCTGTACAACACCACGAGCGAGATAGACGCCCTGGTCAGGGGTCTCCACCACGTGCAGAAGGTGTTCGCCTGAAATGATCGCCGAGTCGATGTACCAGGAGCTGATCCTGGAGCACTACAAGCACCCGCAGGGGCGGGGGCTGCGTGAGCCGTACGACGCCGAGGTCCACCACGTGAACCCGACGTGCGGCGACGAGATCACGCTCAGGGTCAGGGTCGGCGACGGCGGCAAGATCGAGGACGTCTCCTACGACGGCCAGGGCTGCTCCATCAGCCAGGCCGCGGCCTCGGTGCTGCACGAGCTGGCCACCGGCTCGACGGTCGAGGCTTCGCTGTCGGTCGTGGAGGAGTTCACCAGGCTGATGCAGGGCAGGGGCAAGGTGGAGGCCGACGAGGACGTGCTGGGAGACGCGGTCGCCTTCGCGGGCGTGGCGAAGTTCCCCGCGCGCGTCAAGTGCGCGCTGCTGTCCTGGATGGCTTACAAGGACGCTGTTGTGAGGAGCGCTTAGATATGAGCAAGCCCGTGGAGACGCCGACGTCGGCGTTCGACGGTGACGCGACCGTCGAGGAGGTCATGGAGGCGCTCAGAGACGTCGTCGACCCCGAACTCGGCATCAATGTCGTCGACCTGGGCCTCGTCTACGGCCTCAACCTCGACCCCGTCGAAGGCGGCCAGCCCGTGGCCACCATCGACATGACGCTGACCAGCGCGGCCTGCCCGCTGACCGACGTCATCGAGGACCAGGCCCACTCGGCCCTCGACGGCATGGTCTCCGACGTGAAGATCAACTGGGTCTGGCTGCCGCCGTGGGGCCCCGACAAGATCACCGACGACGGACGTGACCAGTTGCGTATGCTAGGATTCAACGTCTGATCTTTTCGCTGTACGGCTGGCGATTTGCAGCGCCAGCCGTTTCAGCATGCCAGGGCTCCGGAAGGTCCGGGTCCCGCGCGGGGAATATCCCCATCCTCTCGCGTGTTTGGCAACACGTGCACCTGACGCACCATCGTGCGTGAACGCCGCCTGCGGCCGGCTCATTGGGTGCGCGTAGACGGGCCGAAGCTAGTGGCCCAGTCCCCACCCCGAAGGGCGTAAGAGACGCCCGTGTACTCGGCTCGTCCTTTCGCAGAAGTGACGCGCCCACTCTGACTGAAAGGCACGACTTCGTGACCATGCTCGACGCTGCCATGCCCGAAACCTCCACCGAGGAGCAGGGCGTTCCGGAGTTCGAGTTGCTTGGCCTGCCCAAGCCGCTCGTCACCGGCCTGTCAAGGCAGGGCATCGACAGCCCCTTCCCCATCCAGACCGCCACGATCCCCGACGTGCTGGCCGGCCACGACGTTCTCGGCCGGGGCCAGACGGGCTCGGGCAAGACCCTCGCCTTCGGCCTTCCCACGATGGCGCGCATCGCGGGCGTCAGGCCCACCCCCAAGCGCCCCCGCGCGATGATCCTGGTGCCCACCCGTGAGCTCGCGCTGCAGGTCCACGACGCCCTCGAGCCCCTCGGCCGCGGCCTCGGCCTGCGCATGAAGGTCGTCGTCGGCGGCATGTCCATGGGCAAGCAGGTCGAGGCCCTGCGCCGGGGCGTCGACGTCATCATCGCCACGCCGGGACGCCTGGGCGACCTGATGCGCCAGGGCGAGTGCTCGCTCGACGCCGTCGAGGTCAGCGTCCTCGACGAGGCCGACCACATGTGCGACCTCGGCTTCTTCCCCGTCGTGTCGGACCTGCTCGCGCAGACCCCCGCCGACGGGCAGCGGCTGCTGTTCTCCGCCACGCTCGACGGCGACGTCGACAAGCTGGTGCGGCGCTTCCTCAAGGACCCGATCACCCATTCGATCGCGCCCGCGACCTCGCCGGTCGACACCATGGAGCACCACGTGATCCAGGTGAGCCGCGACGACAAGTTCGACGTCACCGCCGAGATCGCCAACCGCGAGGGCCGCACGATCATCTTCGTGCGCACCCAGCACGGCGTCGACCGGCTGTGCAAGCAGCTGGCCCGTGTCGGCGTCAAGGCCGGCGGCCTCCATGGCGGCAAGCGCCAGAACCAGCGCACCCGCATCCTGGCGGAGTTCAAGGAGGGCCAGGTCGACGTCCTGGTCTGCACCGACGTCGCGGCCCGCGGCATCCACGTCGACGGCATCAGCCTGGTGCTCCACGTCGACCCGCCGCAGGACCACAAGAGCTACCTGCACAGGGGCGGCCGTACGGCCCGCGCGGGCGAGAAGGGCACCGTGGTGACCCTGGTCCTGCCGAACGAGCGCCGTTCCACCGACGCGCTGACCCGCCGCGCCGGCATCCACCCGTTCAGGCTGAAGGCCGTGCCGGGCAACGACCGCGTCGCCGAGGTGACGGGCGCCCGCGCCCCCAGCGGGGAGTCCATCCCCGTGTGGGAGCCCGACGTGCGCAAGCCGCTGCGTCCCCGTCGCGAGGGCGCCGGTCACGGTGGTGAGCGTCGCGGCCGTCGTCGTGACTTCGGCGACGACCGGCGCCCGCGTCGTCACGACGGCGAGGACCGGCGTCCCCAGCGCGACTTCGACGGCGAGCGCGGCCCGCGCGGCGACTTCGGCGGCGAGCGCCGCCCGCACCGCTCCTTCGACGGCGACCGCCGTCCGCGCCAGAACGACGGCGGCTCGGCCGAGCCGCGGACGTTCGGCGAGGGCAGGCCCGCCTACCGCGACAGGGGCCAGGGCGGCTACCGCTCCGACGACCGTGGCGGGTTCCGCTCGGACGAGCGCGGCGGCAACCGTTCGGACGACCGCGGCGGATTCAGGTCCGACGACCGCGGGCCGCGTTCGGGCGGGTTCCGCTCGGGCGGCTTCGGCTCCGACGACCGGGCGCCGCGTTCGGGCGGCTATCGCGACGACAGGGCCTCCCGTCAGGGTGGCGGCTACCGCTCCGACGACCGCGGCCGTCCCTTCTCCAGCGACCGGGGGTCCCGCCCCGCGGGATTCCGTTCCGACGACCGCGGCGACTCCAGGGGCCGCCCGTTCTCGGCCAACCGCGACGACAGGGGGCCGCGCGGCGGCTTCCGCTCCGACGACCGCGGCAACGGCGGCTACCGCTCCGACCGCGGCAACTCGGGCCGTCGCTTCGGCCGCTGACCCACCTCGTCGCCGCCCGCCTGCCCCGCCTTCCGGCGGGGTACGGCGGGCTGCGCCGTTTCCAGGGGTTCCGCTCGCGTTCATACCGGCGCGATAGTCTCGACGAGGCCGCACACTGGCGCAATCGGAGATCTCGTGACTGAGCTGCTTTCCAACCCCGTCAAGCACTACGACTGGGGTTCCCGCACCGCCATCGCCGCTCTGACAGGGCGCCCGACTCCCTCGCCGGAGCCCGAGGCGGAGATGTGGCTCGGCGCCCACCCCTCGGGCCCCTCCCTGCTGGCAGGGCGAGGCGTCACCCTCGACCAGGCGATCGCCGCCGACCCCGAGGGCGAGCTGGGCGGCCAGACGGTGGCCAGGTTCGGCGCGCGCCTGCCGTACCTGCTGAAGCTGATTGCGGTCGGCAGGGTGCTGTCGCTGCAGGTGCACCCCTCGGCCGAGCAGGCCGAGGCGGGTCACGCGCGCGGCGCCTACGTCGACGCCTACCCCAAGCCCGAGCTGGTCTGCGCGCTGACGCCGTTCAGCGGCCTGGCGGGCTTCCGCGCGCCCGGCGAGGCGGCGCGGCTGCTTCAGGCGCTCGCACTGCCCGAGCTCCAGCCGGTCGTCGACCTGCTGGAGGCGGGCGAGGCCGCGGGCGCGCTGCGGCTGCTGCTGGAGTGGCCGGATCGCAAGGCGCTGGTCGAGTCCGTCGTGGCGGCGGCCGGGCCGCTCGGCCACGACCTCGTGCTCCACCTGGCCGAGCAGTACCCCGACGACCCGGCCGTCCTCGCGCCGCTGCTGATGAACAGGCACGACCTGAAGCCGGGAGAGGCGCTGTTCCTCGGCGCGGGCGTGCTCCACTGCTACCTGAGCGGGTTCGGCGTGGAGATCATGGGAGGCTCCGACAACGTGCTGCGGGCGGGGCTGACCCCCAAGCCGATCGACGTGGACGAGCTGCTGCAGATCACCGACTTCGCCGCCCAGCCGCTGCGGGTCGAGCCCGAGGACGGGCTCTACACGGTGCCCGTCCCCGAGTTCGCGCTCGGCCGCGCGCAGGGGCCCGACGACACACTGGAGGGCGGCGTTCCGCGCGTGTTCGTGTGCGTCGAGGGGGAGGTCACCGTCGACGGCCGGACGCTGCGGGCGGGGGAGTCGGCGTTCGTGCCGGGCTCGCAGGGCGCCTTCGAGGTGCGCGGACCCGGCACCGTCTTCTGGGCCCAGCCATCTCGGGTGGCGGGCGTTCCCGCTGCTGAGCCTGAGTGCCGATAGGCTGGACGCGCCATGTCAACCGAGCACCGAGAGAGATCATGAAGACCTTCGATGAGCTGTTCGCCGAGCTGTCCGAAAAGGCGCGCACCCGGCCCGCGGGCTCGGGCACCGTGGCCGCGCTGGACGCCGGCGTCCATGCCATCGGCAAAAAGGTCGTCGAGGAGGCAGCCGAGAGCTGGATGGCCGCCGAGCACGAGTCCGACGACCGCGCCGCCGAGGAGATCTCGCAACTGCTCTACCACGTGCAGTGCCTCATGATCGCCCGCGGTATCGGGCTCGACCAGGTCTACAAGTACCTCTGAAGGGAGCGTCCACGATGCTACGGCTGGCCGTACCCAACAAGGGCGCCCTCAACGAGGCCGCCGCCACCATGCTGAAGGAAGCCGGATACCGCACCAGGAAGGACAGCAAGGAACTCGTCGTCGTCGACGCCGACAACTCCTGCGAGCTGTTCTTCCTGCGTCCGCGCGACATCGCCGTCTACGTCGGCGAGGGCACGCTCGACGCCGGGATCACCGGCCGCGACATGCTGTTCGACTCGGGAGCGCCGGTGGAGGAGGTGCTGCCGCTCGGCTTCGGCGGCTCCACCTTCCGCCTGGCCACCAGGTCAGGCACCATGTCCACCGTGCAGGACCTCAACGGCCTGCGCATCGCCACCTCCTACGCCGGGCTGCTGGAGAAGTACCTGTCCGAGAGCGGCGTCGACGCCCGCGTCATCAAGCTCGACGGCGCGGTCGAGACGGCCATCCGCCTGGGCGTCGCCGACGCCGTGGCCGACGTGGTCGAGACCGGCACCACCCTGCGCAACGTCGGCCTCGAGGTCTTCGGCGAGCCGATCATGCGCTCGGAGGCCGTGCTGATCAGGCGCGAGGGCATCGCGGAGACGCAGGGGATGCGGCAGCTCGTGCGCCGCCTCCAGGGCGTCATCCACGCTCGCGACTACGTGATGATGGACTACGACATCCGCGCCGAGCAGATCGAGCAGGCCAGCGCCATCACGCCGGGCATGGAGGGCCCCACGATCTCGCCGCTGCACCGCGAGGGCTGGGTCGCCGTCCGCACCATGGTGCCGCGCAAGGGCCACCAGCAGGTGATGGACCAGCTCTGGGAGATCGGCGCGCGCGCCATCCTGGTCACCGACATCTACGCCTGCAGGATCTAGCCGGCGGCCGGCGATCATCATCACGTGTGACGATGATCGCCGGCCGGACCGTCCACTCCGGTGGCGAGGGCCACCCGTCCGCGAGGCGTCTGACAAATGTCACGACGATCACCGGAAGGACGGCACTAACCCGGGCTCCGCCGCGCTTCTAGCGTTGAGCCCATGAACGCCATCGAGTTCGACCAGGTCAGCAAGGGCTACGGGGACGTCCTCGCCGTCGACGACCTGTCCCTCACCATCGCCCAGGGCACGACCGTCGCCCTGCTCGGCCCCAACGGCGCCGGCAAGTCCACCTCCATCAACATGCTGCTCGGCCTGCTGCGCCCCACCTCGGGCACGATCGGCGTCTTCGGCCGCACCCCCGACGCGGCCGTGGCCGCGGGCGACCTCGGCGCGATGCTGCAGGACGGCACGCTCATCCCCGACCTGACCGTCAGGGAGCTGGTCGACCTCGTCCGGAGGCTCTACCCCGATCCCATGGGCCTCGACGCGATCCTTCAGCTGGCCGACCTCACCGACCTGGTGAAACGGCGCGCCGACAAGCTGTCGGGCGGGCAGACGCAGCGCGTCAGGTTCGCCCTCGCCATCGCGGGCGCGCCCAGGATCCTGCTGCTCGACGAGCCCACGGCCGCCATGGACGTGGAGTCGCGGCTGCGGTTCTGGGCCGGGATGCGCGACTACGCGGCCGGCGGCCGTACCGTGCTGTTCGCCACCCACTACCTGGAAGAGGCCGACGAGAACGCCGACCGGCGCCGGCTGTGTGGCTGGGCGGTGCCGGCTGTGTGGCTGGGCGGTGCCGGCTGTGCGGGGGCGGCTTGAGCGCCTGGCCTAGGTGAGCGCGGCGACCGCCTTGACGGCCTGGTCGACCTGCTCGGGGCTGATCAGGATCGAGGTGCCGAAGCGCAGGTAGACCTGCAGGTAGGGGGTGGTGCTGGTCAGGACGCGCTGGGCGCGCAGCCGCTCGGTCGCCTGGAACGGCGTCACGCCGTCGATCTCGCAGCACACCAGTCCCGCCGACAGCGCGGGATCCATCGGCGTGATGAGCCGCACGTGCGGATTGGCGGCCAGGCCCTGCTTGAGGCGGGTGGCCAGCTCGATCGTCCGCTCCTGCACGCGGTCCTTGCCGATGCCGGTCTGGAAGGCGAACGCCTCGGCCATCGCCCAGCGGTGCTCGAAGGCCTTGTAGCCGCCGGGGGTGTTGATGAGGCCGCCGGGGCCGGCGGGCGCGCTGTTGCCGAACCAGGCCCTGAACCCCGGATCGCTGAAGCTCGGGATGATGGGGGCGACGTGCTCCCATGCCCTGCCGTACACGATGCCGGTGCCGCGCGGGCCGAACAGCCACTTGTGGGCGCCCGAGGCCAGGAAGTCGCAGCCGAGGTCGGTGACGGAGTCGGCGAGCGCGCCGAAGCCGTGGACGCCGTCGACGCACAGCAGCGCCCTGTCCTTGTCGTCGCGCCCGCGGTTGGCCTCGGCGAGCATGTCGGCGATCGCGCGGACCGGCAGCCTGACCCCCGTGCCGGAGTGGACCCAGGTCACGGCGACGATCCTGGTGCGCGGGGTGAGCCCCGCCTTGAGCGCGGCGACGATCCGATCGGCGGAGGCCTTGGCGGGATCGTCGTAGAGGCGCACCCGTGTGACCCGGGCGCCCGTGCGCTCGGCGAGCATCCTGAGGTTCTCGTGGGTGGCGTAGAAGTCGTGCTCGGTGGTCAGCACCTCCTGGCCCTGCCGCAGGCGGAAGCCCGAGTAGATCAGGCTCAGGCCCATCGTCGTGCTGTCGGTGAGCGCGACCTCGCCCTGCTCGGCGCCGAGGTAGCGCTCGGCGGCCGCCCTGACGGCGGCGTCGCGGTCGTCCGACTCCAGGTAGCCGGCCGTGTCGCCGTCGAGCCCTTCCCTGTGCCGCTGGATCGCCGCCCGTACGGGGGTGGGATGGGCGGCCAGGACGAACGCCGCGAAGTTGGCGTCCTTGGGATCGAGCGTGAACTGCGCGCGCACCGACGCCCAGTCGTTCTCCTGGAGCCTCGGGGGCTTCGGGTCCTCGGTGGGCACCGTGCAGCCCGCCAGGGTGGCGCCCGCTCCCCCCAGCAGCAACGTCCGCCTGTTCAGCACGACATCCTTCCTAGCACGCTAACGTGCCGATGTGGGACGACCAGCCAAGTTCGGAGCCGACCAGATCCTCGACGCCGCCGCGGCGCTGGCCGCCGAGGGCGGGCACGAGGCCGTCACCGTCACCGCGATCGCGGCGCGCCTGGGTGCCCCGAGCGGCTCGATCTACCACCGGTACGCCTCGCGCGACCTGCTGCTTGCGCACCTGTGGATCAGGGCCGTGCGCCGCTTCCAGGAGGGCTTCCTGTCGGCCGCCCGCGTCCCCGATCTCGCCGAGGCGGTGCGCGCGTCGGCCGCGCACGTGGTGCGCTGGTCGGCCGAGCACCAGGACGAGGCCCGCCTGCTGCTCGCGCACAACGTGGCCGAGCTGCGCGAACGCTGGCCGGACGAGCTCGGCGAGGAGCTGGACAGGCTCAACGTCGACGCCACGGCCGCCCTGCGGGAGCTGGCGGGGCGGCTGCCGGGCGACGACGCCCTGGAACGGGTCACGTTCGCGCTGGTCGACGTGCCCGTCGCGGCCGTGCGGCGGCACGTGCTCGCGGGCAGGACCGTACCGGATTCCGCGGTACGGCTGGCGGAGGCGGCGGCGCTGGCGGTAGTTTTAGAGAGTGACCTCTAAAACTGTGGACGGCCTCTACGAGGCCTTCGCCGCCGGCGACCCCGCCGCGCTTGCCGCCACCCTCCACCCCGACCTGGTCCTGAAGGTCAGCGAGGGCATGCCGCTGAACGTCGGCGGCGAGCACCACGGGCCGCGGGCCGCGCTCGCCGGCTGCTGGAGCGTGATCTTCCGCGCCTACGACACCTGTCCCGTCCCCGACGAACAGGTGTGGGCGGGCGACGACAGGGTCGTCGTCCTCGGGCACTACCGGGGCACCTCGCGCGCCACGGGCCAGGCCTTCGAGGCCGCCTTCGCGCACGACCTCAAGCTGCGCGACGGGCTCATCGCCCACTTCACGCAGATCACCGATACGGCCCGGTGGCCGCTCGCATGAGGTCGCTGACCCTGACGACGCCCATGCACCTGCCCACCTCGTCCGTCACCACGAGATCGTCGTAGACGCGAGCGGTGTCCCGCCCCGCGACCTGCATCGCGGCGATGGCGGGCGTGGTCTTGGGAACGGTCCTGGGCGGGTCGGCCAGCCGCAGCGCGGGCTTCTTGCCGTGCAGGGCGTGGCCGTAACGGCCGGCGATCGACAGCAGGAACCTGCTGCGGTCCAGGCTGCCCTCCGGGCGCTGGTACTCGTCGACCAGGATCACGCTGGTGATCGAGGGCTCGGTGCCGAACGCCTCCACCACCTCCTCGGCCGTCGCCGCGGCCGGCAGCGACACCGCGGGCAGCAGCAGCTCGTGCACGCGCGGACCGAGCATCATGTCCGCCTGGGACGGCTTGCGCACCGGCAGCGGCACCCGCACCCTGCCGTCGGGCCCCGGCCGCAGCAGCGGCCCCTCGGCCAGCCGTACCCCCCAGCTGCGCACGGTGGCGAGCTGCGCCTCACCGGTGATGCCGGGGGCGAGGACGTGCGCGCCGATGCCGCGCGCCAGGGTGGCGAGCGACTCGCCCGCGGCCGCTCTCCTGTGGTCCTCGGGAACCCGCGCGACCAGCTCGGGGGCGAGCACGATCAGGTACGGCGCGGCCTCGATGATCAGCTCCATCGGCAGGCTGCCGACGCCCAGGCCGCCGAACCCGATGAGGTAGCCGATCGCCCGCAGGCCGTCCAGCCCGATGAGCAGCGCTTTCCTGTCCTGGTCCGCGCACGGGCCGTGCACCTTGACGATCACCTCCCTCGGCCGCCTGCCCGACCGCCTGAGGGCCTCGTGCAGCGGCGAGAGCGCGGCGGAGCCGCCGATGACCATGTGGGTGGGGAGATCGAGGAGGAGCGGAAGGGTGCCTGAGCCGAGTTCGGCGGCGTCAGGGGACACGTGCAACGCGATGACACCGCCGGTCTCGAGATCTATCACAGGGGAGACGGCGGAAGGAGCTTCCTGGTCATACTGGGGAAGCAGAGGAGTCTGGGGAGACACGTCCAAATTGTGGGCGAATACCAGAAGCCCCAGAAGCATCCAGCCACGAAATTCACCGATATTTCGCCACAAGTTCCAGCTCACAGGCCATAACCCGCCCGGGTGCGCCCTGCCGACCGGGAGCCGGTCGAAGCCTCCCTGGGCCTCCCCGAGCCCCCGGCCTCCCCGAGCCCCCGGCCTCCCCGGGGTCCGGCCGCGCGCTGGTTCGTCGGGGCGGACGCGACGGTCAGCCCGGTCGCCGTGGCCGCGTGATCATCCGAGGGGCCGGTGCTCCTGGCCGCCGTCGGCCATGCCTTCGCCGGGGACGACGAGTCCCGACTCGTAGGCGAAGACGACGGCCTGGGCGCGGTCGCGAAGGTCGAGCTTGGTCAGGACGCGGCTGACATGGGTCTTGGCGGTGTTCTCGCTGACGACCAGCTCGCCGGCCAACTCCACGTTGGACAGGCCCCGAGCCAGCAGCCGCAGGGTCTGGGTCTCGCGGTCGGTCAGCCGCGCCAGCATGGCCGTGAGGCGGGGGGTGACGCCCGTGCTCGGGCGGCGTACCAGGGTCTCCACCAACCGCCTGGTCACGGTGGGCGCGAGCAGGGCCTCGCCCGCCGCCACGACCCGTACGGCCTCGGCCAGTTCCTGACGGCGGATGTCCTTGAGCAGGAAGCCGCTCGCTCCGGCGCGCAGCGCGTCGTAGACGTAGTCGTCCAGGTCGAACATGGTCAGCACGAGGACCCTTGCCCCGGTGGTGGCGCAGATGCGGGCGGTGGCCTCCAGGCCGTCCATGCCCGGCATCTGGACGTCCATGAGCACCACGTCCGGCTGGAGGCGGCCGGCCGCCTCCACGGCCGAGGCCCCGTCGGCGGCCTCGCCGACCACGGTGATGTCGGGCTGCACCCCCAGGATCATGGCGAAGCCCGCCCGGAACAGGTCCTGGTCGTCGGCGATGAGTACGCGGATCACGGAACCCCTAGTCGATGGGAAGCTCGGCCTGCACGACGAATCCTGTCCCGTCGGGGGCCGCGCCGGCGCGCAGGCTCCCGCCGCGGGCGGCGACGCGTTCGCGCATCCCCGCCAGCCCGTGGCCGCCCGGCTCGCCAGGTCCCGCGCCCCTGCCGTCGTCGGCGACGACGATGAGCAGGCGCGCCGACGTCCAGCCGAGCGTGACGCGGGCGGTACGCGCCCCGGAGTGCCTGACGACGTTCGTCAGCGCCTCCTGCACGATCCGGTACGCGGCCACGGCCGTCTCCTGGGAGACCTCGAGAGGAGCGCCTTCGGCCTCCAGGGTCACCGCCACGCCCGCCCGGCGGGTCCGCTCGACCAGGTCGGGCAGGGTGTCGAGGCCGGGGCGGGGTGTGCCGGGCCGTTCCGCGTCCTGCCGGAGGGTGTTCAGCAGGCCGCGGAGCTGGACCAAAGCCGCTCTGCCCGTGTCGGCGACCGCGTCGAAGGCCGACTGCGCCCGCCGGGGGTCCGAGCCAAGCACCGCCGATCCCGCCTCGGCCTGCACCACCATCAGCCCGACCGAGTGGGTCACGATGTCGTGCACGTCGCGGGCGATGCGGGTGCGCTCGTGCGCGGCGGCGGCCTGGCGCTCCTGCTCCAGCCTCCTGCCGCGCTCGGCCCGCTCGGCGAGCCCGGCCGCCCGAGCCCGCGCGCCGGTGCCCAGGGCGTAGGCGGCCACGAAGGCGGTGCCGACCATCCGGTAGACCTCGCTGTCCTCCCGTGGCAGGGCCAGCGAGACGTAGACGGCGGCCCCGATGACCGGTACGGCGAGCAGCCGGACGGCGGTGCCGCTCAGCTCCGCGATGGTGTACACGCCCAGCAGCGGCCCCCACGGAAGGAACGGCTTCTCCCACAGCACCATCGCGGTCATGGCGAGCCCGGTCACGAGGGAGACCGGCACGGGGGCCCGCCGCCGCCACAGCACCGGCACGGAGGCGGCCGCCGCGAGCGCCACCACCCACCACTCCGCGGGCCGGGGGAACAGCGTGGGTGCCACGGTCGCCACGGTGACGGCGGCGGCCAGCACCGCGTCGACCACGCGGGCGGGCAGGAGGGACGTGGCGGCGGCGGCCCTACGGGCGAGGCGCACGATCACGCGCGAGGTGGAGGCCCGCACGCCCTCCGTCGAAGGAGCCCACCGCCTGGCCCGAACCACCCGCACCCCCTCCGCCGCCCCTGGAGCCCCGCAGACCGGCGAGCAGGGTGACCGGCAGGAGCAGGAGGCCGGCCCAGCCTAGCCAGTCGCCCAGCACGCTGTACGGCGTGGCCGGCGCCGGCCCGGGAAGCGTGAGGACGGCCGAGGCGAAGCCGGGGCCGGTCCGCGCCTGCGCCAGCACCCGGCCGTAGGCGTCGCCGGCCAGCAGGATCCCCGCCCTGGGCGCGCGCACCACCGTCATGCCGCTCTCCACGCCGCGCACCAGGGCCATCCTGCCGTGGATCCACTCGTCTCCCTGGAAGTCCCAGGCGGGGGCGAAGACGGCGGAGGCGCCCCTGCGCCGGTAGTCGCGCACCAGCCAGGGGAAGTCCAGGTCCTTGCAGATGGCGATCGCCCACCGGCCGCCAGAGCCCGGCATGAACGCCACCGCGTCGGCCCTGCCCGGCGTGTAGTCCGCCTCGACCCCAGGGATGAGGTGGCGCTTGTCGTAGCGGACCGGGCGGGAGCCGTCGGCGGGGAAGGCGAGCGCGCTGTTGCGGCGCTGCTCGCCGTCCACGAGAGTCAGCCCGAGCAGGATGGTGGTGTGCCGCTCGGCGGCCAGCTTCGACAGCGGGCCCGCCAGCAGGGGCAGCGTGGCGCGGTCGGCCGCCAAGGTGTTCTCGGGCAGCACGACGACGTCAGCCTCCAGCTTCGCGAGCTCGGCCAGGTAGCGCGCGAGCAGCTTCCGGCCCGCACGGCCGGCCACAGGGACCGTGTCGTTGGGCTCGTCGGTGGCCAGCAGCGCCACCCGGGTGCCGAGGCCGCCGGTCGCCGCGCCGGCCGGGCCGGCCAGCCGTACGACGCCGTAGCCGAGCACGAGCGCGAGGACCGCCGCGGCGCCCGCGGCCAGCGGAGCCCTGCGGCCCGCCGACGGCAGTACGGCCAGTGCCGCCTGCGTCCCCAGCAGCAGGAAGGTGACGCCCCACGGGCCCGTCAGCGAGACGATCTGCAGCACCGGCAGGGCGTCGGCCTGGGAGTAGGCCATGCTCCACCACGCGCCGTGCGGCATCGTGAGCGAGACGGCGAACTCGACCGCGACCCAGGACGAGCAGAACGCCAGCGTCGCCAGGACGGGCCTGGCCTGCCCCGCGATCGCGGCGAAGGCGGCGAGCGCCAGCCCGAACAGCACCGACGTCCCGACGATCAGTGTGGCCACCAGCGGCGGGGGGAGCTCCAGGGTGTCGCCGTAGTAGCCCCACATCGAGGTCTGGCCGCCGAGCCAGGCCACCGTGCCCGCCGCGAACGCGGTCCGCGCCCGCGACCTGGCGGCCACCGCCAGCACGGGCAGGGCCGCGATCCACGCGCACCACCACGACGGGGTCAGCCCGGTGCCGAAGGCGAGCAGCACCGCCGACAGCCCGGTGAGCAGCCCGGTGAGCAGGAACGACCGCCGGCGGCCGCCGCGAGGGAGGAGAGGGGAGTTCATGCCTGCCATGGTTCGCCGTCGCCGCCGCCCGCCACATCGCGCGCTCGGATGATCTCCATCGTCATTCGCGCGAGTGACGGCGGGTCGCGCGGGAGCGGGGCAGCGCGTCGGCCTTGACCTCCACGGCCGCGGCAGGGCGATGACGGGGCTGTCACGTACCGGCGGCACGTCGAAGACGTCGGGGCGAGCCCGCGGGCGGTGCCGGCCGTGGGCGCGCGGGCGCGGCAGAGCCGGAGGACGCGGCCGCGGCAGGAGCCGGAGGACGCGGGCGGGGTGAGCCGGAGGGCGCGGGTGTGGCAGGAGCCGGAGGACGCGGGCGGGGTGAGCCGGTCGTCACCGTCACGCCGAAGCGGGGGGTCGAGGGCGGCCGCCGGGACGGTCAGCGGGTCTCGGCCGGGGTGAAGAGGTCGTCGAGGAGCGGGTGACCTCCCGCTCCAGCCGCTGGTTCGGCGTACCACTCCCTGCCGAGAATCCACCCGAAGACGGGCAGGGGAAGCCGGACGAGGATCCGCATGACGGGCGCCAGCCTGCCGCGGCCCATCACCTCCGAGCGGTGGGCGGCGATCGCGGTCTGCTTCTGCCTGGCGTAGCGCCGCACGTCGATGCGGTGGGTGATGGCCTGGCGAGGGCTGTAGGCGCGGCTGAGCTCGTCCGGGTCGTAACGCAGCGGCAGCCGCAGGACCCGCGCCACGGTCATCAGCCGGGCGACGATGTCGCGAGGGAGCGTGGCCTCCAGCAGGCGGGGCACCCCCGCCTTGGCGGCGGCGAGCTTGCCTACCTCGTGGACCCTGACGTGGTCGCGGTGGCCGTACCCGCCGTTGGCGTCGTAGCTGATGAGCACGTCGGCCCGCTCCTCGGTGAGGACGGCGGCGAGCCGGTCGGCGGCCTCGGCGGGATCGGCCCTGCAGAAGCGGGCACGGCCGGGCGGATCGGGGTAGAGGATCGCGCCGTGACCGCTGTCGGCGTAACCCAGGTGGACGACCCTGTGGACGCCGAGGACGACGGCGCTCGCGCGGAGCTCGTCCAGCCGGGTGGAGGCGTCGTCCCCGGCGCCCATGTGGTCGGTGGCGACGACGATCACCACGCGGTGACCTTCCGCGGTGGCACGGGCCAGCGTGCCGCCGGTCAGGAGGGCCTCGTCGTCGGGATGGGCGTGGAATGCCACAACGATAGCCATATGTCCCCCGGGAGCTCGAAGGCAGCCAGAGTAGCGTCTGGATGATCTCCAGGCGCCGTCGTCGGCCGCCCGGGCACCGGTACGCTGCCAGGGTGAGAGCGCGGCCGGCGAAAGGCGGGGGACGGTGGGTGTCGGTGCCCCCCGAACGCGTCCAGCGGTGGATCGACGGGTTCGCCGACCGGCACGGCCCGTTCGAGGCGACCGGCGACACCCACGTCGTACGGCTCGTGGCCGCCGACGGGGCGGTCGCCGAGTGCCACGCGCCCTTCCCTCCGCTGCCGCAGGGCCCGCCGCGGGTGACCAACCTCGTCGCGCACGCCCGCGCCGACCGGCTCGTCGGGGTGGTGCTCGTCCGGCTGGGCGGCTACGCGGCAGGCGTCTTCCACGGCACGGAACTGCTCGCCTCCAAGGTCGACTCCCGCTACGTGCAGGGCCGCACGGCCGCGGGGGGCTGGTCGCAGCAGCGGTTCGCCAGGCGCAGGCAGAACCAGGCGGGCCAGACCCACCAGGCCGCCGCCGACACCGCGCTGCGGGTGCTGTCGCCGCACCTGGAGCAGATGGCGGCGGTGGTGTTCGGCGGCGACAGGAAAGCGGTCGACGCGCTGCGGGAGGACCGGCGGCTGGCGCCCCTGTTCGCGTTGGAGGCCGAGCCGTTCCTGACCGTGCCCGACCCCAAGCTGGCTGTCCTGCGCGACACCCCGGCGTCCTTCCGCGCCGTCCGGATCCACGTCACGGACCCCGGGTGACGTCCATCCCGTCGTGCGGGAACCCCTCGAACAGAAGCCCCTCGAACAGAAGCCCCTCGAACAGAAGCCCCGCGTGGGGGAGCCCGGCGCGGAGACCTCTCGTGCGGGCTCTCCTGACGTCGGAACCTCTCGTGCGGGCCCTCCTGACGTCGGAACGCCTCGTGCGGGCCCTCCGGGTGCCGGAATCCTTCGTACGGGATCTCGGACGAGGGGCCGGGTCGCGGCGCCGCGGCCCGGCCCAGGGGCTCATCCGCTCGCCGTGACGCGGACGGCGTCGGCGATGACGTAGCCGGTGGCGGAGGTCCAGCGGCTCACCCCCACCACGTTGTACGTGCCCGCGTTCAGCGTGAACGTGCCGAGCGAGCGCCACTGCCCGCCACCGGTCCGCTGGTCGACGGTCACGGTCTGGTTCCCGCCCGCCGCCGCCACGATGTGCGGCGTCGCGCTGTTATACCCGGCATTGGCCGGATACCAGACCTCCACCCGGTAACTCCCCGCGCTGGGAACGGTCGTCCTGAACCAGGCGGGATCGCTGGCCGCGACGGGGTCGGCGAACCGGTAGTCGGCGCCGTAGCGCTGCGCGGAGTAGGTCGATGACCCCCACGCCGCCCCGGCCTCGGGGCCGTCGACGACCACGCTGAACGTGCCGCCCGTGCCGCCGCCGCTCTCCTGGTGGGTCCTGCCGAGCGCGGTCACGTGGTATCCGCCGGGCCCGGGCGAGGTGTCGGTGAAGGAGGTGCTCCTGGTGGTGCCGATCAGGTTGCGGGCATCGGTGAGCAGGCACGGGTCGGCGGGGTCGCCGCGGTAGACGGCGTAGGAGGCGGCGCTGCCCTGCCACGACACCTTCACCCCTCCCGGCACCTGCGCCGTCGTGACGTTGGTGGGTGCGGGCGGCGCGGCGGCCGTACCGCGTGGGGGGATGAGCGCCGGTTTGCGGTAGTGGTCGGCCACGACCTTGGAGAAGGCGCCGATCCGGTCGGCGCGCACGTCCTTGGCGCTGAAGTAGACGTCGCCCAGCACCTCGGGATGCTTGCGGTTGTCGAGCAGGTGGTCGCTGAGCTCGGCCGGGTCCTGCCAGGCGGCGTCCTGGCCGGACGCGCCCGCCCTGTAGGCGGCCTGGCCCGCGTAGAGCTGCACGTTCGTGCCTCTCACGACGTCCGACCACCAGGCGGTGAGCACCGCGTAGTCGGCCGCGGCGAAGCCGATGTGCCAGTAGAGCTGCGGCGTCAGGTAGTCGATCCAGCCCTGCTTCACCCAGCGGCGGCTGTCGGCGTAGATGGCGTCGTAGGACTGCAGGCCCGAGGTCCGCGAGCCGAGCGGGTCGGTGGAGGAGTTGCGCCAGATGCCGAACGGGCTGATGCCGAAGGCGACGTGGGCCTTGGCGGCGTGGATCCGCTGGCCGAGCTCGCGCACCAGGAGGTCGATGTTGTCGCGCCGCCAGTCGGCGATGGTGGAGAAGCCGCTGCCGTACTGGGCGAAGGTCGCCGCGTCGGGGATGCTCTGGCCGCTGACCGGATAGGGGTAGAAGTAGTCGTCGAGGTGCACGCCGTCCACGTCGTAGCGCGTGACGGCGTCCATGATGGCGTCCTCGATGAAGTCGCGCACGTCGGGGATGCCGGGGTTGTAGTACAGCTTGCCGCCGTAGGCGAAGCGCCAGGCCGGGTTCTGCCTGGCGGGGTGGGTGGCGACCAGCCGGCTCGGGTCGTCGTGGTTGGCCACCCTGTACGGGTTGAACCACGCGTGGAACTCCAGGTTGCGCGCGTGCGCCTCGGCGACCATGAACGCGAGCGGGTCGTAGCCGGGACTGGCGCCCTGGGTGCCGGTCAGCCACTGCGACCACGGCTCGTACGGCGAAGGCCAGAAGGCGTCGGC
The DNA here is from genome assembly GCF_057708945.1 of Nonomuraea sp. bgisy101. Lineage (NCBI taxonomy): Bacteria > Bacillati > Actinomycetota > Actinomycetes > Streptosporangiales > Streptosporangiaceae > Nonomuraea > Nonomuraea sp. bgisy101. Next base: position 174,956 of record NZ_JBYITD010000013.1, on the reverse strand, counting down.
GGTGGGGCGGACCTGGACGACGACGGCGTTCATGCGCTTCTGCACGGCGAGGTCGAGCCATGAGCGGAACTCGGCCTGCTGGGCGGAGACGGACAGTCCTGTCCTGCTGGGCCAGTCGATGTTGGCGACCGAGGAGATCCACATGGCCCTGAACTGCCGCTTGGGCGTGGCCGGATCGGGGACGCAGGCCGTTGCGGCGCTGGGGGAGGCGGCGACGGGGTTGACGAGGAGGGTGAGCACGAGGGCAAGAAGCGCCACTAATCGGGTCACAGAAGGAATTTTTCATCCAGAACGCCAAGCAAAGCAATACTCTTCATCTCGGGCCGCCGGATGATCTCGGCGACGGGTGGCGCGTCGCCGTCATCCGGCGGCCACCGCGCGCGAATCGGCCGTCGAGGGCGCGCGAAGTTTTCGCGGCGATCGACTTGAAGGCGGGGCGGAAATTTTCATCCACAGCATCGGTAATGTCAATTATCGACATCTGTCATGAAGCCCCATAGTGTGCAGCCACACCCCCCGATCGAGGAGCGCTCATGTCTCGATTAGCCGCTCTTGTCGCCTCAGCCGTCTCCGCCCTCCTCATCCTCGCCGGTCAGCCCGCGGTCGCCGACCGGGCGACCCCGCTGGGCGCCGCCTTCGACAAGGCCGCCGCCGCCCACGACGTCCCCCGCGACCTGCTGGCCGCCGTCGCCTACGCCGAGACCCACCTCGACGGTCACGACGGGAAGCCGAGCGCCAGCGGCGGCTACGGCGTGATGCACCTGGTCAGCAACCCCACCACGCACACCCTGGAGAAGGCCGCCGAGCTCACGGGCCTGCCCGCGGAGAAGCTGCGGTCCGACACCGCGGCCAACGTCCTCGGCGGCGCGGCGGTCCTGCGCTCCCTCGCCGACGGGCTCGGCCTCGACGAGTCCGCGAGGAAGGAGGAGGGCCGCTGGTACGAGGCCGTCGCCAAGTACGGCAACGCCCCCTCGCCCGAGCTCGCCCGCCTGTACGCCGACGCCGTCTACGAGGCCCTTGGCCTCGGCTTCAAGGCCAAGGGCCTGCGGGTGGCCCCCCGCGAGATCACCGCCGAGCGGGGAGAGTACGCGGGAGCCAGGGACCTGAACGCCAAGGACGCCAACACCCTGGCCGCCGCCAGCCCCGACTACCCGAACGCCAGCTGGGTCGCCGCCAGCTCGAGCAACTACACCGCGTCGAGCCGTCCTTCGAGCTACGCCATCGACCGGGTGGTCATCCACGTGACCCAGGGCTCCTACGCGGGAACCATCTCCTGGTTCCAGAACCCGAGCGCCCAGGTCTCCGCGCACTACGTGGTCCGCTCCTCCGACGGCGCCATCACCCAGATGGTCCGCGAGAAGGACGTCGCCTGGCACGCCGGCAACTGGAGCTACAACACCCGCTCCGTCGGCATCGAGCACGAGGGCTTCGTCAACGACGCCTCCTGGTTCACCGACGCCATGTACCGCGCGTCCGCCGCGCTGACCCGCAACATCTGCGACAAGTACGGCATCCCCAAGGACCGCGCCCACATCATCGGTCACAACGAGGTTCCCGGCGCCACGCACACCGACCCGGGCTCGTACTGGAACTGGAACACCTACATGTCGTACGTGACCGGCGGTGGCGGCGGCTCGTGGTCCACCACGGTCGACAACACCGGCGCGTTCACCGCCAGCGGCAACTGGGGCACCTCTGCCTACTCCGCCCAGCGCTACGGGGCCGACTACCGATTCGCCAACCCCGTGGCCGCCAGCGACCCGGCCTGGTACCGGGCGAACCTGCCCAGCACGGGCAGCTACCGGGTCGAGGTCTGGTACCCCTCCGACCCCGGCTACAACAGTTCGGCCCCCTACATCGTCGCCACCTCGAGCGGCAACCAGACGGTGTACGTCGACCAGCGGGCCGGTGGCGGTGGCTGGCGCAACATCGGCACCTTCACCCTCAACTCCGGCGACCGCGACGTCGTGGGCGTCAGCCGCTGGACCTCGGGCACCGGCTACGTCATCGCCGACGCGGTCCGCATCACCCGCCTGTAACCGGCGTCCGGCCCGGGCTCGGCCCGCGAGGACCGGCGCGAACAGTTCACGATCCAGGAACGGCACGGCCCGTGGAGTCTCGCGGGCCGTGCTTCCGTTTTCCCTGGCGGGGACGGGAAGCCCCGCGTGGCCTCGTCCGTTAACCAGAGGAGGAGGCGTGCCCCTGCCCGTACACTGATCCCCATGCACACTCCCGATTGACCGGCCCCCATGCCGCCATGACCGACTTTCCTAGCCCGGGAGTGTCCTCCAAACCATGATCATCGCCAGTGACATCGAGCTGCGCGCGGGCTCGCGCCTGCTCATCGAGAACGCGACGTTCCGGGTCAACCCCGGTGACAAGATCGGCCTTGTCGGCCGCAACGGCGCGGGCAAGACCACCCTGACCAGGGTCCTCGCGGGCGAGGGCCTTCCCGCCGCGGGGTCGGTGACCTCCGCGGGCAGCGTCGGCTACCTGCCGCAGGACCCCCGCCAGGGCGACCTGCAGGTGCTGGCCCGCGACCGCATCCTGTCGGCGCGGGGCCTCGACGAGGTGCTGCGCAAGCTGCGCGACGCCGAGCTCGGCATGACGAGCGACGACCCGAGGGTCCGCGACAAGGCGGTCAAGCGCTACGGAAAACTCGAGGACCAGATGCACGTCCTCGGCGGCTACGCGGCCGAGTCCGAGGCGGCCTCCATCGCCTCCAGTCTCGGGCTGCCCGACCGGGTGCTCAAGCAGCCGCTGGAGACCCTGTCAGGTGGACAGCGCAGAAGGGTGGAACTGGCGCGAATTCTCTTCAGTGGTGCGGAAACTCTCCTTCTGGACGAGCCGACAAACCACCTCGATGCCGACTCAATTGGGTGGCTTCGTGATTTTTTGCGCTCCCATCAGGGTGGCTTGGTGATCATCAGCCACGATGTTGGTCTACTTGAAGCGACGGTCAACAAGGTCCTCCACCTCGACGCCAACCGCAGCATGATCGACATCTACAACGTCGGCTGGAAGGCCTATCTCGCCCAGCGCGAGACCGACGAGAAGCGCCGCAAGCGCGAGCGCGCCAACGCCGAGAAGCAGGCAGGCGCACTGCTGGCGCAGGCCGACAAGATGCGCGCCAAGGCCACCAAGGCCAAGGCCGCCCAGGACATGATGCGCCGCGCCAACCGGCTGCTGTCGGGCACCGAGGAGGTGCGCAAGGGCGACAAGGTCGCCAAGCTGCGCTTCCCCGACCCGCTGCCGTGCGGCAAGACGCCGCTGATGGCCGAGGAACTGTCCAAGTCCTACGGCTCGCTGGAGATCTTCACCGACGTCAGCATGGCCGTCGACAGGGGCAGCAGGGTCGTCATCCTCGGGCTGAACGGCGCGGGCAAGACCACGCTGCTGCGGCTGCTCGGCGGCATCGAAGAGCCCGACACCGGCGAGATCAAGCCAGGTCACGGCCTCAAGGTCGGCTACTACGCCCAGGAGCACGAGACCCTGGAGTCCGAGCGCACGCTGCTGGAGAACATGCGGTCGGCGGGCGGCACGTTCACCGACACCGAACTGCGCAAGGTGCTGGGCTCGTTCCTGTTCACCGGTGACGACGTCGACAAGCCCGCCGGCGTGCTGTCGGGCGGCGAGAAGACCCGGCTGGCCCTGGCGATCCTGGTGCTGTCGAGTGCCAACGTCCTCCTCCTCGACGAGCCCACCAACAACCTTGATCCCGTCAGTAGAGAGCAGGTACTTTCGGCCCTTAGGTCCTATTCTGGGGCGATCGTGCTGGTTACGCACGACGAGGGTGCGGTTGAGGCGCTGCAACCCGATAGGGTGATCTTGCTACCTGACGGAACTGAAGACGCTTGGAGCGCTGAATTTTCCGATCTTGTGGCACTTGCCTGATCTTAATTTGAGCGGGTAGGGATCTTTTCCCCTGGAGTAGGTAGCCGATCCCGCTGAAATGACTGATCATGGCGGAGTAACGCTGCGGAAGTCTGGCACTACAGGAGGTACTCGTGGCCGAGACTCTGAAGAAAGGCACCCGGGTAACCGGGGCCGACCGTGAGAAACTGGCCGGCGATCTCAAGAAGCGCTACGCCGCGGGTGAGAGCATCCGCGCCCTGGCCGCTTCGACCGGCCGGTCGTACGGGTTCATCCACCGCATCCTCAGCGAGTCCGGTGTGACTCTGCGCGGGCGCGGCGGGGCCACCCGAGGCAAGTCCAAGCGCTGAGGCCGCCTCGGAAACGCGCGACCGCAGCCGCTCGTCTCCCAGTCAGCGTGCCGTCGCGCCCGAGCCCTACTAGAACCCCGTTCTAGGGAATCGGTTAGGCTCGGGCGCGACGGACCAGCGAGGGAGCGAACCCGACCCGACAGGCGGGGAAGCGACCCGTGACCACGCGGGAGTGAGCGATGGCGGAAGCGACGCTTGGGGGGAGTGCGGACAGCGTCTCCTTCGAGGAGGCCGGACTGCGCTACGAGGTGGACGGTGAGATCGCGACGATCACGCTGGATCGGCCGGACAAGCGGAACGCACAGACGTTCGCGACCTGGTCGGCTCTGGCTCGGATCGGTGACGACCTGCCTGAGCAGGTTCGTATCGTCGTGATCCAAGGTGAGGGACCGTCCTTCTCAGCAGGAATCGACCTGCGGATGTTCACACCCGAGGGGGTGCCAGGACAGGGCTCGTTCAGCTCGGCGGCACAACTCGACGAGAAGTCTTTCGAGCAGCGAATCGAACAGGCCCAGCAGGGATTCCTGTGGCTGCGTCGTCCGGAGATCGTCTCCATCGCCGCGGTTCACGGTCACGCCATCGGCGCCGGATTCCAACTGGCGCTCGCCTGTGACCTGCGGATCGTGGCCGACGACGTCAAGTTCTGCATGAAGGAACCCGCCCTCGGCCTCGTGCCCGACCTGACGGGGACCAAGCCCCTCGTCGACCTGGTCGGCACGGCCAAGGCGATCGACATCTGTCTCACGGCCAGGGTCGTGGGCGCCGAGGAGGCGTTCAGGATCGGACTGGCCGAACGCGTCGTCAGCCGGGGAGGGCTGGCGCAGGCCGTACAGGAGAAGGCAGCCGAGCTGCTTTCGACCGACCGCGACGCGGCGACAGCCACCAAGCGGCTGCTCCAGGGCGCGAGGGGGCGCACCCTGGAGGAGCAGGCCGCGGCCGAGCGGATCGAGCAGAAGGCCAGGATCAAGGCGCTGTTCGCCGGAAGCTGATGAGGGAATCAGCGGCGGCCCACGAGGTGCTGTGATTGCCGATGGCGATGATGGGTGGGGGCTTCGGGCCCCAGACGATGCGGTCGCTGCGACGTGACGAGTCGGTCATGAAGCAGCGGCTCCGGCCTGGCACGGTCAGGCGCATAGCGGGTTACGCTCGGCCCTTCGGCGGCCTGATCACCGCCTTCCTGCTGCTGGTGGTGGCGGGCGCGGTCATCGTGGTCGCCAACCCGCTGCTGATGAAGGCGATCATCGACGACGGCATCCTGCCCAAGCGGTCCGACGTCGTCGTGGGCCTGGCCGTGGCCATCGCGGCCCTGGCCGCGCTCGACGCCGGGCTGACGCTGGCCCAGCGATGGTTCTCCGCCCGCATCGGCGAGGGCCTCATCTACAACCTGCGCACCGAGGTCTTCGACCACGTCCAGCGCATGCCGGTGGCCTTCTTCATGCGCGCGCAGACCGGCGCGCTGGTCTCCAGGCTCAACACCGACGTCATCGGCGCGCAGCGGGCGCTGACCAGCACGCTGTCCTCGGTCGTCGCCAACGTCATCAGCCTGGTCCTCGTACTGGGCGCGATGCTGGTGCTGTCGTGGCAGGTCACGCTGGTCGCCCTGGTCCTGCTGCCGATCTTCATCTTCCCCGCCAAGTGGGTGGGGCGGCGCATGTCCGCCCTCACACGCGAGCAGATGCAACTCGACGCCGAGATGAGCTCGGTGATGACCGAGCGCTTCAACGTGGCGGGCGCCATGGTCGCCAAGCTGTACGGCAGACCGGAGGAGGAGGCCGACACCTTCGGCAGGCGCGCGGCGCGGGTGCGCGACGTGGGTGTCACCGTGGGCATGTACGGCACCGTCTTCAGAGTCGCGCTCGGCCTGGTCGCCGCCCTGGCCACGGCCCTGGTCTACGGCATCGGCGGGGTCCTGGCCGTGGGCGACTTCTTCGAGCTCGGCACGCTGGTCGCGCTCGCCGCCCTTTTGATGCGCCTGTACGGCCCGCTGACCTCGCTGTCGAACGTCCACGTCGACGTCATGACGGCGCTGGTCAGCTTCGACCGCGTCTTCGAGGTGCTCGACCTCAAGCCGATGGTCGCCGAGAAGCAGGACGCGCGCCCCGTCCCCGCGGGCCCCGTGACGATCGAGTTCGACGACGTCCACTTCCGCTACCCGGCGGCGGAGGAGGTCTCGCTGGCCTCCCTCGAGTCGGTGGCCAGGCAGGACACAGGACCGTCGAACCCCGTGCTCAAGGGTGTGTCCTTCACCGCGGGTCCTGGCCGGCTCGTCGCGCTCGTCGGCCCCTCGGGCGCGGGCAAGACCACCATCACCTCACTCGTCTCGCGCCTGTACGACGTGGGGGAGGGCGCGGTGCGGCTGAACGGGCTGGACGTGCGCGACGCCACCCTCGCCTCCATCCGCGACACGGTCGGCGTCGTCATGCAGGACGCCCACCTCTTCCACGACACCATCGGCGCCAACCTGCGCTATGCCAGACCGGAGGCCGACGAGGAGGAGATCTGGGAGGCACTGCGCGCCGCGCAGATCGCCGACCTGATCGAGGGACTGCCCGACCGGCTCGACACCGTCGTCGGCGACCGCGGCTACCGCCTGTCGGGAGGGGAGAAGCAGCGGCTCGCGCTGGCCAGGCTGCTGCTCAAGGCGCCCAGCGTCGTCGTGCTCGACGAGGCCACCGCCCACCTCGACTCCGAGTCGGAGGCGGCGGTGCAGCAGGCGCTGAAGACGGCGCTGGCCGGACGCACCTCGCTGGTCATCGCGCACCGCCTGTCGACGATCCGCGAGGCCGACGAGATCCTGGTCGTCCAGGACGGCAGGATCGCCGAGCGCGGCAGGCACGAGGAGTTGCTGGCGCGCGGCGGCCTCTACGCCGAGCTCTACCGCACCCAGTTCGCCGCCGAGGCACGCGACGAGCAGGCCTGACGAGAGTCGGCTTGGACGGGCAGGCCAGACGAGTCAGGTTGGACGGGCAGGCCAGACGAGTCGGCTTGGACAGGCAGGCCAGACGCGAGTCAGCTTGGACGGGCAGGCCTGGCGAGGCACGCCCTCGCGCGTCACGCGTAGCCGAGCCTGCTGAGCTCCTCGCGTGCCACCTTCTCCACCAGCTCGCGGTCCTCGGGACGCAGGCGGGCGCGCCACGCGCCGACCTCGGGGATGCGCGTGCCGTACAGGGCGACCTTGGACACGCGCGTCTCCAGGAAACTCGACAGCGAGGCGACGCTCTCGCCGGTGGACTGGACCAGATCCTCGTAGCGGAGTGTGAGCAGCTGCTCGGCCGGCAGCTCCTTGCGGAGGGCGGCGCTGAGCCGTATCGCGCTGCGCCAGCGCAGCGCGCACTTCCCCGCCGTCGGCATGCTCTTCCACCGCTCGCGGTGCTCGTCGCGGTTGACCCCGAGGAAGGCGTTGGGGAACTCGGTGTCGTCGCTCAGCATCGACGGCCTGAACCAGGCCAGGCAGTCGGGGTCGGCGGCCATGTCGCACACCACGTCGCGGCCGTCGCGGATGAGCTGCACGAACCGCGCGTCAGGGAAGGCCTGCAGCAGCACCTCGGCGCTGTAGAGCAGGTCGGGGCTGGCGTCGCCGAAGCGGGTCACGGTGGCGGTGGCGACGCAGGGACCGACGCCCGTCACCCCGCCCGCCTCCCTGCACGGCGACGCGCACGTGCCACACGATCCCGGCAGCACCTGCCACGATTCGGCGAGCGAGTCGCGCAGCACCCTGACCGCGCCCGAACTGCGCCCGATGGAGGGGCGGCGGGCGAAGGCGTGCGCCACGTGCACCACCGACTGCCGGCCCATCGTCATGTGGAAGCCCGGTGAGCGTTTCAGGGCACGCGCGAGCAGGTCCGCGCCGGAATGCGGGGCTCCGAGCAGGAACACCGGCCTGCGGACCTTGATGCCGTTGACCACGAGAATGTGGGGCGGAGGTCGCATACGTCAGGTAAGTGTGACACCGTTTCTGAGGTGAACGAACCGGCCACGCCAACATCCGTCACAGAGGTCACGGGAGTGGCCGCCGGCCCCGAATCCTGGACGCCCCACCTGCGCGAGGGCGACACCGTCGCCGTCGTCTCGCCGTCCGGGCCGCCGAACGCGACGCTGCTGCAGCGGGGCGTGAAGCTCCTGGAAGGGCTGGGGCTGAAGGTCATGCTCGGCCGGCACGTCCTCGACAGGGAGGGCTATCTCGCGGGCTCCGACGCCGACCGCGCCGCCGACCTCCAGGCGGCCTGGTGCGACCCGGCCGTCTCGGCCGTCTTCTGCTCGCGCGGCGGCTACGGCGCGGCCAGGATCCTCGACCTGGTCGACTGGCACGCGATGCGCGCCGCGGGCCCCAAGATCCTGCTCGGCTCCAGCGACATCACCGCCCTGCACCACGTCTTCGGCGTCGAGCTCGGCCTGCCGACGTTGCACGGCCCGATGCCCGCCTGCCGCCCGCTCTCCTTCGAGGAGGAGCCCGAGCCGGTGACGTGGGACCACCTGCGGGCCGCGCTCTCCGGCCACGCGTCGCCCGTCACGGGCGACAGGGTGCTGCGCGAGGGGCGAGCCGAGGGCGTGCTCGCGGGCGGCAACCTGTCGCTGCTGGCCTCGCTGTGCGGGACGCGCTACCAGCCGTCCTTCGCCGGCAGGCTCGTGCTGCTGGAGGACGTCGGCGAGCAGCCGTACCGGATCGACAGGATGCTCACCCAGCTCCTGCAGTCGGGAGCCCTCGACGGCGTGCGCGGAATCGCCCTCGGATCGTGGGTGGAGTGCGGAGATCCCTACCCGGTTCTCGCCGAGCGGCTGCTGCCCCTCGGCGTCCCTGTGATAGCGGGGTTGACGGTGGGACACGGGACACCGCAGAGGTCCGTGTGGCTCGGAGCGCTTGGTGTTATCGATACCGAATCGTGCTCCCTTGCTGGTCTGCTTGGCCCCGCGGACCAGGCAGTGTAAGACGCATAGGGAGAAAACCGACGATTTCTGGAGGGCGGGGACGCGTGAAGTTCTTCAGGCGCGACCGGGAGCCCTCCCGGAGATCCGTCGAGGACATCGATCTCGACTCCCTGCTCGCGCTCGTCGCCGACTCCCTCGGCTACACCTGCGTCTTCTCCACCGACGGCGGCTCGCTGACGCTCGGCGGCGGCAGGGAGATCCTGGTACGGCTGGCGGGCCTGCGCCGCGAGGCGGGCCGCCGCTCCCGCGAGGACTGGCCCGTCCTGGTGTCCGAACATCTGGCCAACGCGGTGGCCGCCGCCGACGACCTGCTCGACGTGTGCGACCTCGACCAGGTCAAGCCGCTGCTGCGCACCAGGGTCGAGTCGGTCGACGCGGTCGAGGACCTCACCAGGGTCGTCGGCCGCTCGCTCAACGGCGACCTGGTCGAGCTGCTGACCGTCGGGGCGCGTTTCGTCCGCCCTGAGGAAGCCGGTTGCTGGCCCATTCCCTCAGGACAGGCGCTTGACCTGGCGCTGGACAACGTCAGGCAGGACGAGCGGCTGACCGTCTCGCACCTGGACCTGTCGGGGCTGACGACCTGGCGGCTGTCGGGCCGTACCGTGGCGGCGGCCGCGCACCTGCGCTGGCTCCAGCAGTACGTCACCGTGCCGGAGGACGGCGTGCTCGTCATCCTGCCCGACCCGGCCACGTTGGTGCTCTACCCGGTCGACGGTATCGGGGTCGTGCGCGCCATCGAGCGGCTGCGCGTGCACGCCGAACGCGCGGGTGGTCTCAGCCCGCAGGTCTACTGGTGGCACGCGGGCAGGCTCACGCTGATCCGCGCCGACATCGTCCTGCAGGACGGACAGACCAGGCTCGTCGTCGCGCCGCCTCCCGAGTTCGCCAGGGTCCTGGCCCGCCTGGCCGCCTGATCCGCCTCATTCGTAGAAGAAGACCTTGAACTCCAGGTGGTCGCTGTTGGCCCCGGCCCAGTAGCCCACGCCGCTGCTGTCCTTGAAGACCTTGTGCCTCCTGCGCAGGCTCTGGTAGATCCGTTCGGCGGTGTCCTGGGCGACGCCGGTGGCCTCCTGCGGGCCCGAGGCGAAGACCAGGACGAACCCCGCCCGGCTGCGGCTCAGGCGTCGCTCGGCCAGCTCGGTGTCGATCCTGGAGAGCAGGTCCCGCATGGCCGCGGCCTGGCTGCCGCTGTCGCGGAACCTGGCGGGCGGGATCTCGATGTCGAAGTCGACGGGCCGCTTGCGCAGCCTGTCGCGTTCGGGCGGCTCGGCCGTGACGCTCGGCTTGGGCGAGGAGGTCGGGGTGCCTTCCTTCGTCGTGACCGGCAGCGAGGCCAGGCCGACGAGCACGAGCACCAGGAACAGGTCGGCGAACAGCCAGCCCGCGAGCAGCGTGGTGCGCATGCGGTCACGCCTCACCAGCCGCTCCCCGAGGCCCGGTGGCCGTTCTCCGGCACGCCGGCCTCCAGCCGGGTGACCACGTCGGAGATCCTGCTGACGATCTCGTGGAAGAGGTGGGTCCGCTCGTTGAGCGCCTGCAGGGAGTCGCCGAGCACGGCCGTGGAGCGCGCGACGCCGTCGGCGACCTTGTTCTGGACGTGCGCCTGGTCCCTCGCCATGGTCCGCTCGTCCCTGAGCGTGGCCAGGAAGTCGGTGGCCTCCGTGGTGAACCTGCCCACCTCCACCGACAGCGCCCTGTGCAGGCTCGCCAGCTCGTCGGCGGTCTCCTTCGAGCTCTTCAGCGAGGAGGTGAGCTCGCCGAGCCTGTCGGCGGCCTGCAGCCACGAGGTGAAGACCTCGTGCAGCTGGGTGCCCGGGCCCGCCGACACCGCCTCGCCGATGGCCTTCGTGGCCTTCCTGAGCTCCTCCGACAGCGCGTTCGAGCCGACGCTGATCTGCGTCGCGACGTCCTTCAGCTCCGCCATCGAGACCGGCCGCCCCGCCTCCACGGGCACCTCGGCGACCAGCAACGTGGCCTGGGCCAGCGCCTCGCCGAGCCTGCGGCGCCGGTTGTCGCGCACCTCGTCGGCCACCCTGATGACCACGGTGAGCACGACCACCGCGCCGACCATGGTCGCGATGGTCGTCGCCGAGTCCGACAGCGGGCTGACTCCCGGCAGGCCGCGCTGCCACGCCAGCAGGAAGGGAACGCGGCCGTCGGTTCTGCCGTAGGCGCTCAGCGCGAGCGCCACCTGCCACCAGGTGAAGGCGACGGGCACGAACACCAGACCGTCCCTGACGATCTCCAGGAGCCTGACGAACCAGCCGGAGCCCTTGACGATCTTCTCGGGGTCGTAGGCGCTCAGCAGGTCGATGCCGCGCAGCCGCCGTCCCTCCCGCTGCGACAGCTCCTCGGCCACCCTGGCCAGCGGCTGTCCGCCGTACGTGCGCAGGTCCCTCGCCACCTGCTCCAGACTCATAGAGGTCCCCCTGTGGTGGCGACGACGGCGACGACGGCCAGCAGGGCGATGACGCCCATGAACAGCAGGACGAGCAGGATGCGCTCGGCCTTCGGCGCAGGCAGCTCGTCCGACGGTCCTGCTCCGGCCGGCTCCCTGGATCTGCTCTGAGCTCGCGTCTGCGTGGCGACGGGCCGGGCTCCGAGCGGCGCGGGCAGGCCGGCCTGCACGAAGAACTGGGTCCACGCGGTCCTGTCGACCAGGGCGAGCGACCTGGAGTCACGTGCCAGCTGCCGCAGGGCGTACAGCAGTTGCGCCGGCGGGCGCGGATGGGCCAGGAAGGCGGACATGACCCCCTCGTCGATCTTCTCGCCCGCGACGACGCTCAGCACGCTCTGCAGGTAGGCGGTCGCCTCCCTCGGCGATTCGGTGAGACGCGCCGCCGCCTCGGCCAGGCCGCCACGGGCGATCAGCGCGTCCAGGGCGCGCCTGCGCTGCTCGGGGGAGCGTTCGCGGCCGTCGCAGATCACGTTCAGCGCCACGCGGGCCGCCTCGGGCTGCGCGGCGGCGTGCTCGTGCACCCATCCGATCAGCTCGGCCTTGGACATCGTCCTGGCGACCGAGTCGATCAGGGCGCGGCGGGCGCGCGGCTCGTGGATCACCCTGCCGGCCAGGGCGGCGACCCGGCCCAGCCCCGGGCCCTGCTTGAGCGTCTCGCGCAGCAGCTCGGCCGAGGGCGGGCGGACGGCCAGCCCCTCCAGCACCCTCTCGCCCGCCTGCCCCGTCAGGTAGGAGCGCAGGGCGACCCCCTGGACCAGCTCCGTCACCTCCACGGGTAGCGCCGTGGCCCGCAGCAGCGCGGCGACCTCGCCGTCGTCCAGGGTGGGCACGATCCTGCGCGCCTCGCTGAGCCCGTGCTTCGAGCGCAGCGCCACCAGTTCGGCCGGCGACAGGGCCTGCGCCCTGCGCAGCAGTCCGGCCACGTCGTCGAGCACGCCGGGCGACAGCTGGGCCTTCTGCGCCCACGCCCTGGACTCGTCAGGGCCGGCGACCGGCCTGGCCGGCCTGATCCTGTCGATGGCCGCCCGACCCTCGGCGCGGTAGGAGACGGCCAGCGCCGTGGCGAAGGGATCGCCGCCGCCACCGCCGAACCTGAGCCTGCGGCGAGCCACACCCATGCGGCTGTCGTGGTGCTCGGGGAGGAAGACGATGTGCGGGCAGCCCCTGTCGTCGTCGCGCGCCTCCATGGTCGAGAACGTCGTCGTCGCGCCCATGATCTCCACCAGCGCGCACAGCAGCTCGGCCGGGGCCTCGGGCGGCGCGACCACCGACACGTCGGCCTCGGGATCGGCCAGCACGAACGCGACCAGCTCGGCGAGCGTCGCCTGCGGCAGCGCCCGCGCCCGCCTGACCAGGTCGAGGCGCCCCTTGTCGGCCTGGGGGCGCAGGTCCTCCCACGACAGCGGGGTCAGCTCCTCGGTGCCGTCCCACGCGGTCAGCCAGCCGTCCCACTCGTGCAGCGACAGCGCCTGCAGCGCGGAGATCTCCTGGCCGACCAGGACATGGGCCAGCGAGGCCTGGCGGCCCTCCGCCTCGGTCACCGGCCGCTTGCAGATGACGGCGTGGCCGCCAGGGCCGCGCAGGTAGCCGAGCCCGAACCGGTCGTGCTCCTGCCAGCCCGCCCACACCCGCTCCCGCAGCAGCGGATCCCAGCCGGACAGCGCGTCGATCGGCAGGGACGAGGCGACAGGCCCCATTCCCTTGCCGCCCAGCAGGGACCGCTCGGACCAGGTGTAGAAGATCTGATCAAGTCGCATCCTCGCCGCCCTCCACCGGCCGCATCAGCTCGTCGTTCAGCACGCCCGCCATGGCGAACAGGGCCAGCAGCGGCTTGAGCACTCTGCGCTGGCCGAAGCCGTCGCCGTAGGTCGACTCGGTGGCGCTGACGTTGGTGGCGGAGGCGAAGTGCAGGGTGCTGCGGTAGCACTTCTCCGCCGGCCTGAGCCACGGCTCCGCCCTGCGCTCGACCAGGAAGGCGTAGACGTCCTCGCTCTCCTGCTCGGCCGTGGACAGGTCGGTCTCCTCCGCCGGGCCCGAGCGCGACATCCACTCGCCCACCAGGTCGAAGGAGTAGCGCAGCAGGTCGGCCTTGGCGACCACCAGCGCCGCGGGCAGGTGCAGGAACTCCCTGCCGGGGGCGGGCCGGCCGCCGAGCCGCTTGAGCGCCTCCTCGAAGGTGCTGTCGCCGATCGCGGTGGCCGCCGGCTGGGTGAGCCCCGGTATGGAGTCGGGGTCGATGACGAACAGCAGCGCGTTGACCGAGCCGAAGAAGCGCACCTCGGGGTCGGAGCGTTCGAGCTGCTCGCCGGCGACGTCGAAGAAGGACACGGCGAAGGCGTCGCCGTCCCTGTTGGTGACCTTGAGCGCGTCGGTGAAGACCACCGGCAGCGGCTGGGTCGGGTCGAGCCTGCGCCTGCCCCTGATGAAGGGCTCGACGGTCCTGCTCATGTACTGCTGGTGGGTGCGCAGGTCGAGCGGCTCGACGGTCAGGCCGAGCCGCCGCAGCGCGGCGTCGTTGGCGCACAGCCTGGAGATCATGGCGGCGACCAGGTGCGATTTTCCCGAACGGCTCTCGCCGAAAACCCCGATGATCACCGCCTTGTAGTCGGCGTAGTCGTAGGGGAGGTAGTGGGAGTCGGGGGAGCCGACGCCCGAGCAGGGGCGGTAGGCGGTCTGCAGCCTGGTCCGCCACGCCACGTCGTCCTCTCGCGGGTCCTTGCGCAGGACCTCGGGCCTGTCGTCGGGGCCGAAGACCACGGGGGGCGTGCCGTCCCAGTCGATCCAGCGCAGGCAGATCGGGCACTCCAGGACGGCGCTCACAGCAGGCTCCGGAGCGCGGCCACGACCACGAGCACGCCGACCACGAGCACGCCGACCACGGTCACGGCGGCCGCCGCGCGGACGAGCGGCGGCCTGCGCAGCGGCGCGACGAGCGTCCAGTCGGACAGGCGGCGGGGACGCGCCCGCCCCGCCCTGGCCGCCTGCGGCTTGGGCACGATCCACGGCCTGCGCCGCGGAGGCGGCGTCCAGCCGCGGTGGCGCTGGCCGTAGGCGTGCTGCCTGGCGCGCAGCTCATGGAAGTTACGCCGTCCCTCCCTCTCGCGGTCGCGGTAGGCGCGGGCCAGGCCCGTGGTCGCCCGCCCGCCGGGGGTCCACCTGTCGAGCAGCTCGCGCGCGTCGGGCCGGTCCTCGGCCCGGTCGGCGAAGACCGTGCGCTCGCCGAAGACCGCGCGCTCGGCGCCGGTGGACTCGCCCGCCAGCAGGCGGCGCAGCAGCACGTCCTGGCCGCGCAGGCGCTGCTCCATCCGCGCGGGGTCGTCCTCGGGCAGCTCTCCCGTGTAGAGGTGGAAGATGACCAGGCCCGCCGCGTAGACGTCCTCGCCGTGCGAGACGGTGTCGCCCGCGCCGTCGTACTGCGCGTGGGTGAAGTCGGTGATCTGCAGCGAGCCGCCGTCCCATCGCAGGGTGTCGAGGTTGAGCCGCCGGTGCACGACCCCGCAGGACCTGAGCACCTCCAGGCCGTGCAGCAGCCCGGCCACCAGCATGCGCAGCGTCTCGCGGTCGACGGGGACGCTCAGCCGCGACAGCGGCTCGCCGCGCAACGTCATCACGGTGAACGGCGGGACGGCGTCGGGATTGTGGCCCAGCATGGTGCTCACGTAGTCCCTGCCCTGGTCGCCGAGCCATTTGCCGATGCGCCATTCGTGGTCGAGGAGTTCGCGGGCACGTGTCCCTGCGTGGGCCATTTTCTGCATGACTGGCTCATTTACCGCATTACGGCCGATCCGAAAACGGAAGTGCTCGTCGGTCCACTGGTCGTGCGCGAAGTCTATGGTGTATGGGACGTATTGTCCGTCCTTGGAGTCACGCGGGATGAGCTGGAGCTGTTCGGCCGCCATCGTCACCTCGTCGGCGTTATGTCTGGTTGAGGGGATGTCCACGCGTCAAAGAAAGATTATCTTGACTGCCATTTGTCGGCACGCGAAGAGTCAAGCCTCCATAAGATGTTTCTCGACTAATTGAAGGCTTTTCCGGCGGTGTATGTGTCCCCTCTGACCCTTCAACGCATGCTGCGCGAGTCAGCCTTCGACACGCTCGGCGAGCTCTATCCCGACGACGACAGCTCCACCCTGCTGCTGGCCGCGCTCGGCGCCACCCGGGCCCGCCTGCCGGTGCGCGGCGCGCGCAGGGCGAGGGACTACTGGCTGGCGGTCTGCCAGGAGGTGGAGAAGGGGGCCTTCGCCTTCACGCTCGACGACCTGGTGGCCAGGGCGGCGGCCGACTACCCGGGCAACGCGGCCCTGCGCGCGCTGGCGGGCGAGCCGCTCCCCGAGCGCGCGTGGGCAGCGGCATCCGGCGGCCGGCCGCTGCGGGTGCTGTGCCTGATGGCCTCGCCGAACGACCAGGATCCGCTCGACCTGGCCGAGGAGCAGCGCCGTATCCAGCGGGCCGCCGAGCGCTCGGGGCGGGTCGAGGTCAGCACGCGCACGGCGGCCAGGACGGGCGACATCCTGCCCGCCCTGCTGACGGTCAGGCCGCACGTCGTCCACTTCGCCGGCCACGGCGACCACGAAGGACTGGTCTTCGCCGACACCGTCCACGAGTCGGCCACGGTGACCGCCGAAGGGCTCGCGGCCGCCTTCGCCGCGACGGGGCCGCTGCGCTGCGTCGTGCTCAACGCCTGCTACACCGGCGAGCAGGCGGAGATCTTCCGCACCGCCGCGGACGCGGTGACGGGCTCCACCCAGGAGTTGCCGGACGCCGCGGCCATCCTGTTCAGCGAGGGCTTCTACCTGGGCCTGGCCGAGGGCGCGGGCACCAGGAAGGCCTTCGAGCTCGGCCGCGCCCGCATGGCGCTCGACGGGCACGACACCTCCTGCCTGCGCTATCTCGACGGAGAGGGGGAGGTGTGAGCGAGGAGGCCGACGCCTTCTGGCAAGGCTGGAGGCACGGCTGGGACCCGGCCAACTCGGGGGCCGACGGACCCGCCACGACCACCAACAACTCCTTCTGGCTCGCCGACTGGTGCCAGGTCTGCGGCCACACCTTCAGGGAGGCCGACGGCGTGTACGTCGCCCATGGACCGCCCGCCGTCGTCAGGCACCACAGTCCCACGCTGCCCTGCAGCGGCCTCGTCACCGACTACGACCAACCCGACGACGGCATGTCCCGCGCCTTCCACGCCGCCGTCGAGGCGGCCAACCCGCCGCCGCCCGGCACCGACGCCGTCCTCCTGCTGCCTGGACACCCCTTGCTGCTGCCCGTCACACCGCGCAGGCAGTGCGCCTTCTGCAGCGACTCCTTCCGCCCCTTCGAGTCGGCGGTGATCTGCCCGTGCAGCCCGGGGGAGCCGCGCTGCGGGCTCGGCGTGCACCGCGACCCCGGCGGCGGCAACACCTGCTACGACGAGTGGATCAGCAACGGCCCCCTGCTCACCTGCCCCACCACCTTCACGAAGGTGGAGGAGCGGTGATCGAGCGCTACGCCAGGCAACTGCTCATCCCACACTGGGACCAGGACGTGCTCGGCGAGGCGACGGCCGTGGTCGTCGGCGTGGGCGCGCTCGGCACCGAGTCGGCCAGGCTGCTGGCGCAGGCGGGCGTCGGCGCGCTCGTCCTGTGCGATCCCGACGTGGTCAGCGAGTCCAACCTGAGCAGGGGCTCGCTGTTCACCGGCGCGGACGTCGGCAGGCCCAAGGTGTCGGCGGCGGCCGCGGCGCTGCGCGCGCTGGCGCCCTCCACGGCCGTGGCCGAACGCGCGAGCGAGCACGCGCGCGGCGTCGGCCTGGCCGAGCTGCGCGAGGCCGACCTGGTCATCAGCTGCCTGGACAGCATCGCCGACCGCGTCCAGCTGGCCGCCAGGTGCGGCCTGGTCGGCGCGGCCATGCTGGACGGCGGCACCCATCCGTGGGGTGGCGAGGTGCGCTGGTACCCGCCCGGCGGACCCTGCTACGGGTGCGGGCGCACCAGCGGCGAGCGGGCCCTGCCCCCCACCTCGATGGCGTGCGGCATTCCCGACGAGATGGGCGCCTCCGCGCCGATCTCCGCCATGGTGGCCTCCTGGCTGGTGACCCACGCCATCAGGGTGCTGTTCGGGCTGCCCGTCGCCCAGGGCATGGTCAGGCTCGATCCGGTGACGGGAGAGAGCCGCAGGATGACACTCGCCTTCGACCCCACCTGCCCCCTCCACGAGCCGATCCCCTTCGGGTGCGTCACGCGCACCGGCCTCACCACCGCCTCCCCGGTCGGCGAGCTGCTGGCCATGATCCGCCCGGACGAGCGCCTGCAGGCGTGGAACTCGGTCGACCCCGCCGACCCCCACGGCCCGCTCGAGATCGACGCCTCCCTCGCCGGATCGGCCGTCGGCGAGCTCGGGATCGCCCCGGGCGAACTGCTGCCGGTGATCAGGACCTCGCCCCACGAGCACGTGCGGTACATCGAGCTGGCCACGTCACGGCCGGAAGGGAAGGACCCCAGGTGAGGAACGAGCTGGTCAGCCTGCTCGCGGGGCTGTTCGACGACGAGGCGCGGGCGCGGGACCTGCTGACGGTCATCCAGTATCCCCGGGCGCACACACCGCAGTTCACCACCCCCATGGCCTTCTGGCAGCAGGTCATCAGCCGCATCGAGCAGGGAGTGATGACGGGGGATGACGGCATCACGGCCCTTCTCGGCGCCGCTGGTGACGAGTTTCCCAGCAACAAGGGGCTGCAGGCGCTCAGGGAGAAGGACGAGGCGGTCCGCGAACCTCCCGCCCAGAAGAGCCCGAAGCCGCTCCAAGCCGACGGGCCGTGCTCGACACTCCTGCTGATCGGGATCGACAAGCCGGAGGAGCCTGACGACTTCGTGGAGCTTGTGCGCCGGGAGGTCGACCCCGACGCCGAACTGCTCTACGTCGCCCGCGAGCGGTGCGCGGTCGGCGTCTCCGATCCCGGCACGGGCCGTGCGGAGGTCGTCAACCGGCTGCAGCAGCTCGTCACGGCGTCGCAGCCCGGCCGCGAGGTGGTCTACGAGCACTACAGCTTCAAGCCCTACTTGTACCGGTTCCTGCTCGTCGTCGGACCTGACGGCACGCCGTACCAGATGACCGGGGTGCCGGCCACCACGCTGCCCGAGGACATCGCCCAGGCGGTGATCCAGCAGTCACCCGCGATGACCGACCGGCGGGGCGGCGTCGTGCGGACGGTGATCGACCACGAGAGCGCCCAGGGCGGCGGCAGGCAGCGGCTGGTCGACCCCCAGTTGAGCCTGCACGAGGTGGGGGTCAAGGACGAGGACACCCTGCACGTCGGCGCGGAGGCCACCGCGGGCGCCGTCAACCCCGTCATGCGGATGCGGGCGCAGATGCGGGCCCGCGCCCAGATCAGGAGGTTCGAGCAGACCGGCCACGACTTCAGGATCACCAGGTACGACAACGAGGACCTGCCCAACCGCTTCCACATCTCCTTCGACGCCCCCGGCTTCGCCCCGCCCGACGACATCGACTCCTTCTTCCACCCCGACCTGCCACTGCCCGAATGGCCGTTCGACGATCTCGACCCCGTGCCCGTCACCCGGCACGAGCTGGCCATCTTCCTGCCGCCGATGTTCCCTGTGAGCGCGCCGCTGGTCATCTGGGAGACCGACGTCTTCCACCCCAACATCTGGCGCAAGCCCGCGCCCTCCCAGAACGCCCGCCACAACCAGGTCTGCCTCGGCGCGCTGATGAACGGCTACCGCCCCGACCTCGACTTCGGCTCGCTCTGCCAGCTCCTCGTCGACATCGGCAGCTACCAGAACTACGACGTCGTCGACGCCGACACCTGGCCCGATCCCGTCGCCGCCTTCTGGGCCAAGTCCCCCAACGGGCAGGCGGCGATCACCGCGATCGGCGGCAGGCTGATCGAGGAGCGCGACCCCGCCCCGCGCGGCGAGGGCAGGGCGCCGCTGCTGTGGATCAGCCCGCTGGAGGATCCCGATGGCCGTTGAGATCGAGCTCTACAAGGGCGAGCAGGAGACCTACCACGCCAGGCTCGCGCTCGCGCCCGTCCTGCGCGAGGCGCTGAAGGAACTGGTCGGGCTCGCCACCGAGGAGACCCGGCTGTTCATGGAGATGCACCGCGAGCGCGACCCCAACCCGATCATGGGCCCGCCGCGCCTGGTCAACCTGGGCGAGGAGGTCGGCTTCCTGACCCTCACCGCGGTACGGCGCGGCGAGACGGTCTACGAGGGCAAGCACTCGGTCAACGAGCTGGTCGGCCCGGTCCTGACCGGGGTCGTCACCAGGCTCGATCCGGGGGAGACCCACTGGTCGTTCAGGATCAGGGCCGGGCTGTTCGACCTGGACGCGGGCCGGCCGACGCCGCAGGTGGAGGGCGCGGTGCAGGTGGACCTGCAGCGCCGAAAACGGCTCCCGTTCACCGTCACCAAGGTCGAGGGCGCCGAGGCCGAGCTCGTCGACGCCGCCGCGCTCGGCCTGGACCCCCGCTCACTCGGCCCGGTCAACGTGCTGATGTCCGGCGAGGTCCACGGCCGGCTCATGGGCGGGATGAAGCTGTCGGAACGGCTGGAGGAGGGCGGCTTCCTGATCGGCAGGGTCAGCAGGGCCGCCGCCGACGCCCACCTGGTGGAGATCACGCACGTCACCCCCGCCCACCGCTCGGGGGCGGGCGCGATCCACTTCACCTTCACCGGCGACTCCTTCCTCGCGGTCAACCAGATGATCGCCGACAGGGGCAAGGGCGAGGAACTGGTCGGCTGGTACCACACGCACCTGCGCGGCGTGGACGTCGGCATGGGGTTGTCGGCCACGGACGTGGACCTGCACAGGGCCACGTTCCTGCGGCCGTGGCAGGTGGCGGCGCTGCTCAACCTGTCGAGGAACGGGCGCACGCTGCGCTTCTACGGTCGCGCGGCCGACGGCGAGAGGTTGGAGCAGTGTTCGCAGTGGGTGGCCGATGAGCGCGGTCAGTACCGCAGGACGAGTTCTGGTGTGGGCCCTGATGCGGGCTCCCGATAGAGCGGGCCCGCCTCCCGAGGGCGACCTCGGCACCGCGCGCGGCCTGCTCGACCCCGGCGACGAAGTCATGGCGAGCATCGCGCGCCTGGCGGGGGCCACCACGGCCAGGCTGCGGCTGTCGGGGCCGCCGCTCGGCGACCGCCGCCCGCCGGGGCTCGGCGTGGTGCTGCTCGCGGCGGCCGTCGGCGCCCGGGGCGAGCGGCGCTCGTTCGAGCTGGCGCACGCGGTGCCCAAGCCCCGCACCGCCTACGACCTGCTGACCTATCACGCCGTGGCGGGCGCGGCCGTGCCGTACGCGCCGGGGCTCGCCGACGTGCTGAGGGACAGCTCGCCGCTCACCGGCTGCCTGGACAGGCCTGGGCCGGCCGGCGCGCAGGACTGCGACGACCTGGTCGACAGGCTGCGGCAGGACAGGCAGGCCAGGCGGCTGCTGACGCTGGGCTTCGCCAGGCCCGTCACCGACCCCGCGCAGTACGGCTGGCGCGGCGACACGCTGGCCTGGCTCCGCCACGAGGACGTCGACCTCGTCCTCGACGTCTACGAGAGCGCGCTCGTCCACTTCCGCGCCGAGCACGAACGCATGGCCAGGGCCGCGTGGCGTGCGGCCATGGCAGGCGACCTCGCCGCGGCGGTCCCCGTCGCGACCTGGTGGCGCGCGCTGGCCGAGCTGGAGGCCGCCGCGCCCGCGCTGCTGCGGGGCCGCCACGAGCTCATCGACTACCACCAATGGACCAACCTCTTCCGCCGGGTGCGGACGCTGGAGGCCACGTGACCGACTACATCCCGCTCGAGGTGGTGGTCGCGGGCGAGGGCGCGTCGCTGACCGCCGTGCCCGGCGACACCCCGCTCGGCCAGGCCCTCGCCTCGGGTCCCTTCCTGCTGCTGGCGCCGCTGGAGGAGGGGTGGGCGCAGCTGCGGCTGAGCACGTTCAGGCTGAGGGAGATCCCGCTCGACCAGGTCGACGGCAGACCGCTGTACCGGGCCTCGCACGCCGCCCCGTCCGCGGACGAGCGCGCGGGCGACGATCACGCCGACGGCCCCGCCAGGCCGGCGGAGCTGAGCGAGGCCCAGGCCACCAGGCTCGCCTACGACGAGTACGTGCGCGATGCGGCCTCCTTCCTGCGGGCGGGACTGTCGGTTCTGATCGTCTGCGACAAGATCGTCGTGCCGCACCTGGCCGACCACATCGTGCGGCAGACCGAGGCCATGCCGCGCCTGCTGGAGGTGCCTGCGCCGGTGGGCGAGGACAGCGAGCCGCCCGTCGACATGCGGCCGCAGCCGGTCCTTGCCAGCCTGCGCCAGCGGCTGCTGGCCAGGCTCCGCGACATGCTGCGCGAGCTCGGCCCGCAGGACGTCCTGGTCATCACCCACCTCGACCTGCTCGGCGGCGGCACCGACAACGCGCTGGCCAACGAGACGAGAGACCTGATCGAGCTGCTGTACGGCGCCGACCGGCAGGTGATCCTCGCCTTCGCCGACCCGTCGCTGAGCGTGCCCGAGGTGCTCGCCGCGCGCTTCGCGGTCAGGATGACCATCGAGGGCAGCCCCAGGTACGTGCGCCACCCGGTCGACTCGAGCATGGCCTCCATCGAGCAGGCCCTGGTCACCCAGGCCGAGGCCGACAGGTTCGCGGGGCTCGACGGCGCCGACTTCTACAAGTACGTCGTCGGGCTCAACCCGGTACGGCTGCGCCAGACCATGCGCTACGCCCTGCAGGAGACCGAGGCCCTCGACGGCGTCACGGTCAAGGACCTGCCGACGATGATCAGGAAGTTCAAGGCGCAGATGTCGGCCAGCTTCGAGATCCCCGACGTGAGCTTCGACGACATCGGCGGCTACGCCGAGGTGAAGCACCAGATCCTGCGCTCGCTGCGGATCATGACGGCTGCCAGGAGCCTGACGGGGCCCGAACAGCGGCTGCGCGGCGAGCTCATCCCGCGCGGCTTCATCTTCCACGGCGAGCCCGGCACAGGGAAGACGCTGTTCGCCAAGGCCATCGCCAACGAGCTCGAGGCCACGATCCAGGTCGTCTCGGGGCCCGAGGTGACCAACAAGTACGTCGGCGAGAGCGAACGGCGCATCAGGGAGCTGTTCGCCGAGGCACGCAGGAACGCGCCGTCGGTCATCGTCTTCGACGAGTTCGACTCGATCGCGGCCAGCCGTACGAGCTCGGAGGACGGCGGCAGCCGTGCGGGCAACGCGATGGTGGCGCAGATCCTCACCGAGATGGACGGCTTCAGACCGGACGTGCAGATGATCGTCATCGGCACCACCAACCGGCTGGAGATCATCGACAGGGCGCTGCTGCGTCCGAGCAGGTTCCAGAGCTTCCACATCGGCCTGCCCGACGAGGACGCCAGGCGCGGCATCATCAAGGTCCACGCCCGCCGCTACGGGGTGAGGGTCAGCGGCATCGTCGAGCCGCTCATCCACACCACCAAGGGCTGGAACGGCGACGAGATCAGGGCGCTGTTCCGAGACGCCTTCGTCGGCGAGCGGTGGGAGGGCGTGCCCGCCAGCGCCGAGCGCATCGGCGAGCTGGTCGGCAGGCAGCAGCAGGCCCGCCGCGAGCAGCAGACCAGCAGGGCGGGCAGGTAATGGCACTCGACCAGAGGCACGTCGCCACGATCCAGCAGCTCGGCACCATCGTCAGGGAGCTGGACGGCCGCTACGTGGGCAGGAGGGACGCCGCCAGGCTGCTGGTGGTGGCCGCCGTGTGCAGGGAGCACATGCTGCTGCTCGGCCCGCCGGGCACCGCCAAGACCGACCTGGTGGGGCACTTCGCGGGGCTCATCCAGGCCAGGTCGTTCACCTATCTGCTGACCAGGTTCACCGAGCCGTCGGAGCTGTTCGGCCCGCTCGACTTCGAGCGCTTCCAGAAGGGCGTCTACCGGGTCAAGACCGACGACATGCTGCCCGCCGCCGAGATCGCCTTCCTCGACGAGGTCTTCCAGGGCAGCAGCGCCATCCTCAACACGCTGCTCAGCGTGGTGAACGAGCGCTACTTCTTCAACGGCGCCAGCAGGGAGCGGGTGCCGCTGGTGAGCCTGTTCGGCGCCTCGAGCGAGCTGCCCGAGGATCCCGCGCTGCGCGCCTTCGGCGACAGGTTCCTGCTGCGCATGGAGGTCGAGCAGGTGGCCCGCACCATGATGCCCGAGCTGCTGAAACGGGGCTGGCAGCAGGAGCGCGAGCGGGTCGCCCGTGACGGGGCCGCCGAGCCGGCCATCCCGCCGATCAGGCTGCAGGACCTGCTCGCGCTGTCCGGCAAGCTCGCCGAGGTCGACCTCGGCCCCGTGCGCGACGCGTACGCCGAGGTGATCACCGACGTGCTCGCCCAGGGCGTCACGCTGTCCGACCGCCGGATCGTGCGCGGACAGAAGCTGGTGGCCGCGGCCGCACTGCTCCGCCAGTCGCTCGTGGCGAGGCCGGTCGACCTGTGGCCCGTCGCCCACATCTGGACCGAGCCCGGCGATGCGGGCGCGCTGCGCGAGGCCGTGGGCGACAGGGTGGTGGCCGACGGCGGGCAGAGCACCGCGGGCGGGCGCACGGTCGCCGAGCTCGAGGCGCTGGCCAGGCATCACGCCATGGCCGTGCTCGGCAAGGCGGGGGCGCCCACGCAGGCGGGCGTCATCGTGGCGATGCGCGGCATCAACGAGGTCCACCGGCAGCTGCGCGCCGACCATCGGGGCGAGCCGGCCGCCCAGCAACGCGTGCACGCCCTCCTCGCCGAGGTGGCCGCACTACTCGACGACCCCCAGGGAGACGGACATGTGTAACCCGAGACGCGTCAAGGTCAGAGCCACCCGCAGGATCGCCGAGGCGTGGCGGGCCGAGATCGAGCGCACGGTGACCGCCTCGGGCGAGGCGACCGGCGAGTCCAGGCTGACCCAGCCGCTCAGGTCGATGCTGGGCGAGGGCGCGCTGCGCGCCTTCGAACAGGCGCTCGGCGGCGACCCGCGGTGGGAGTGGGTCGACGGCGAATACCGCATGCGGGTGCCGGGAGGCCACGTCGCCTACCAACCGGGCGTGGGTGACCTGGAGATCGTCATCTCGCTGACCGAGGCGGTGGAGGCCGTCGGCATCGCGGGCAAGGTGGTCGAGGGCGAGGTCACCGACGAGGTCGAGGGCGTGGGTCAGGGCAGCTGGGAGAACGACGGCTGGCGCGGGCGCACCAAGGAGCGCGCCGAACGCGAGGCCAGGGAACAGGCCGAGGCCAGCGCGGACCGGCTGGCGGCCGAGCGGGCCGAGCGGCTCAGGCTGGCCGCGCAGGAGGCCGCCCGTTACAGCATGAGCGCCGAGGCGGAGGCGGTGGAGGACGAGGCCCGCAGAAGGGCGGAGTCGGCCCTGGCCGAACGGCGCCTGGTCGTCGGCCAGGACCTCGGCCAGCGCGCGGACGCCCGCCTCGCCGAGGTGCACAGGCAGACGCTCAAGGACGTCATGGGGCTAATCGCGGCCAGCTACGCCCAGGCCATCAGGGACTTCGCCCAGCAGAACAACGCCGAGAACTACTCCGTCGTCGACGGCGAGGGTTTCATCGAGATCCAGTTCGAGATGGAGGCCTGAGCGTGCGGTTCAAGGTGGTGTTCAGGGTCAACAAGGAGACGGGTCAGGTCGAGGAGTTCGTCATCGACGATCTGGGCCGCGAGCGCGAGGGCGAGGACCACGACGCCACCCACGACGGCGTGGCCAGGCTCGTCGGCGCCGTGATCGAACGGCGGGCGGCGCCCGAGGAGATCGACCCCAGGCTCGTCCCCGAGCTCGAGGCTCCCGAGATCGCCCCGGAGGAGCTGCCGGCGGCGCGCGAGAAGGAGAAGCGGAGCGAATGACCGGCAGGCGACGGCACTGGCTCGGGCAGGCCGCGCTCGCCTACGAGGCGGCGGGGCGCCTGCACGACGCCGCCCGCTGCCGGCAGGAGGCGGGCGAGCCGCTGCCCGCGGCCGAGCTGTACGAGCGGGCAGGGGAGCTGGAACTGGCGGCCGCCTGCTACCTGCGGGCAGGCAGCGTGGCCGAGGCGGCCCGCTGCCACCTGGCCATGGGCAGGCCCGAGGCCGCCGCCGACTGCTGGGAGCGGGTTGGACGGCCGCTGGAGGCCGCCTGGATCCTCATCGTCGCGGCCAGGAAGCCCGAGCGGGGCGGGTGGGTGCTGCGCGCGCACGTGCCGGGCACCCTCGGGCAGCGGCTGCGCCACGACGTGGCGCTGGCCATGTGCGCGGCCCTGCCGGGTGAAGGGGGCGGCGACACGGGGCCGCTGGCCGCGGCCCTCGCCGCCGTCGAGCGGGACCTGGATCAGGTACGGCCCGCCGCCGAACGGCTGCTGGTGGAGCGATGGGCGGTCGAGGCCGCCACGGAGGTGGCCAGGTACGACCTGGCCGCCCTGGTGTTCGCCGCCGCCCACCGCAGCGGCCTGCGCGGCGCGGCGGGCCGCTGGCGCGCGTGGGCCGAACGGGCGCTCGGCGGCTCCAGCGGCATCCCCGTCGAGACCGAGGAGAGGAGAGCGGGGTGAGCGGCATCCTCGCCACGGTGACGCGAGAAGGGGACGCAGGGTGAGCGCGTGGCGGCGCAGGCGCGAGCAGCAGCCGACGCCGGCGCGGCCGCAGCCGTTCGTGCTGACCAGGCGCGACCAGCAGCCGCCGCCCGGCGAACGGCCCGCGCCCGCCCCCCGGGCCTTTCCCGACGACCTGCTCGCGGGGCGCTTCCCCGCGGCGCGCGAGGCGCTGGCGTTCGTGGCGGCGGCCAACGACGCCGCGCTGCCCCCGCGCTGCCTGCGCTCGCCGGAGGGCGCGCTGTGGGTGCTGCGCGAGCACGCGCCCTCGCACTACGCCGAGCTGGTGTGGGTCGCGGGCGGGCTGCCGTACACCCCGGTGGGCGGCGCGCTCAGGGGCCCGTCGGGGCACCGGGTCGACCTCGGCCAGGTGGAGCGATGGCCGGAGGTCGGCTGGGTGGAGCTGGCCGCGCACGCCCCGCTGGCCGCCGAAGGGGGAGCCCAGCGCGAGGTCGTGGTCGTCACGACCGCCGCCATCGCGCGCTGGGCGCTCAACAGGTACCACGACGGGGCGCTGGCGATGCGGGTCTCCTCGGTACGGCTGGAGCCGGCCTTCTCGGCGGAGCAGGGCAGGCCGGCGGTGCTGTTGCGCGTCACGGGCGGCAAGGGCGCGCTGCCGAGGGCGATGCTGAACGCCCTGGCCCGCATGCCGTACACGATCGTGTGCAGGGCGGGGGAGCGGCGGCTGCTGGTCGACCACCGGGCCGCGCTGCCGCTGACCGACGCCGATCTCGCCGCCCGGGTCCCCGAGGGAGAGAGCTGGATCATGGGAGGGCCCGAGCAGGGCGTCTGGAGGATCGCCGACCGCAGCGCGGAGATGGAGCCGCCGCTGGGCCTGTCGCCCGCGATCCAGCCACCCGCGCGGCCCGCTCCCGAGCGGCGCCCGGCCGACCTGGCCGTGAGAGTGCGGCTGGTCAGGACGCCGGGCGGCGGCGACGCCGAGGACGCCAAGCTGCTCACCGACGCCGACCTGCGGGTGCTGCGCTCCTACCTGTCGGGCAACCCCGCGGCCGAGCGCGCCTTCCTGCTTCTCGGCGACGGCCACCACCTGCTCACCGAGCCCGGCGGCGGCGCCGGAGCGCTTCCCTTCGGCGTGCCGCTGCGCGTGGCAGGGCCCGCGGGGCTCTACGTCGAGTCGGGCCACGCGCTGTGGCCGGCCCTGCCCCCCGCCGCCAGGGCCAGGGCCTTCGGGCTCGACGGCAGGAGCGTGGTCGTCGTCTGCGCCGACGGCAGTCACCGCCTCGCGCTGCGCAACGCCGTGCCGGTGTGGGCGCTGTGGCTGCAGGAGCTCCCCGCGGTCGACGCCGCCAGCCCGGCGGGCGCGCTGGCCGCGCTGCTCGACAGGTTCGACGCGATGGAACTGCCGCGCCCCGATCCCGTGGCCCAGGCGCCCGCCGGGCCCGCCGTGGTGGCCGCCGTCGAGTTGCGCGCCGAGGCTCTCGCGCTGGAGCTGGCGGGCAGGTACGCCGAGGCCGCGCACAAGTACAGGGAGGCGGGCGACCCGCACATGGCAGGACGCTTGTACGAGCGCGCCGCCGCCCAGGAGAGCGAGTGAGCGCGGCCGAGCCCCTGGCCAGGATCGCGGTCGACGACTGCCGCTGCGTCAGCCTGTCCGCCGACGGCTCGGCGCTGTTCACCGTCGCGCAGGGGCGGGCCGAGGTCCGCGAGCACGAGGGCCCTCCGGTCTGGTCGGCGCCCGTCCACGCGCCAGGCGAGCTGCCCGTGGAGGCGGCGTGGACACCCGACTCCGACCAGGTGTTCCTGGTGTGCGGGGCGCGCCTGCTCGCCTTCGCCGCCGACTCGGGCGAGCCCTTCGCGCTGCCGGCCGAGGTGGCCGAACGCGCCGACGTGACGGCGCTGGCGCTCAGCGGCGACGGCATGACCGCCGCCATCGGCACGAGAGAGGGAACGATCCTCCTGCTCGACAGGGGCACCTCGGCCGTCGTCCGCTGGCCTGGCCGCTCCGATCCGGTCAGGGCGCTGGCCTTCGACCCCTCGGGCGCCGAACTGTGCGTGGCCAGGTCGCGGGCGATCCAGTTCTGGCGCAGGGCCGACCGCACGATGGTCGCCTCGGTCGGCGTCGGCGACCTGTTCCCCTCACGCCTGGCCTGGTCGAGGGAGGGAGCGCTGGTCGCCGTCGTGGGCACGCGCGACGTCCGCACGGTCGACGTGCGCACGAGGAAGGAGGCGGCCACCCCGTGGCGGCCGGAGGGCGGTCCCGTCACGCTCGGCTTCAGCAGGGACGGCACCCGCATCCTCGTCGGCACCGGACAGGGCGCCGTCCACCTGCTCGACAGGCAGCTCGCCGAGGACGAACCACCGGCCCCCGCCGTTCCCGCGCAGCTGACCGAGCCCGCCACCATGCACCTCGGCGCGTACGGCCTGCTCGCGGCGCGCACCGACGCCTCGACCGTCACCCTGTGGCGGCTGGCCGACACCCGCCTGCCCACCGACGCCCAGCGCGCCGACGGCTCCCTGCTGCGCTGGGCCGCCAAGAACGCCCGCACCGTCGGCAGGTCGCCGAGGACCACCGCCCGCACCGCGGCCCGGATGACGGTGCTGGCCCCCCGCGACGCCGCCCGCCCCGACCCCGGCTTCTGCTGGACCCCCGACGGCTCAGGCTGGTACGCCGAGACCTCGCCAGGCGTCCTCACCCGGTCGGGCGCCCCCCTCGCGGGGGCCCTGCCCCACGCGCCCGCGCACGAGATCGACACGGCGGGCCCGCTGGTGGCGGTCGGCGGCACGAACCCCGACCGGGTCACCGTGCTCGACGCGGGCTCCGGCGAGCAGGTCGCCGACCTCGCGGGCGGCACCCCCGCCTGGTCGCCTGCCGCGCCGAGGACGCTCGCCGTCGCCCGCCCCTCCCTGCTGCACGTCCACCGCGACCTCGACGCCCGGCCCCTGACGATCCCGGTCAGAGTCGGCACCGGCAGGCCCGCGTGGTCACCCGACGGGCGGCTGCTGGCCGCCCCCGCGGGAGAGGAGGTCGGCGTCTGGTCACTCGAGGGGACCACCCCCCTCGGCCTGGTACGGCTGGCCGACCCCGCCTTCGGCGGGCTGCGCGTCGGCCCCCTCGCCTGGTCTCCCGACGGCAGGTACCTGGCAGCCACCACGACGGGCGGCAGGGCCCCCGTCACCGTGTGGTCCACCGAGGACTGGCGGCGGCGCTGGCGACTCGGCCGATCGGACGGGGCGGGACGGGGACCCTGCCTCACCTGGTCACCCGACTCGCGCGTGCTGGCCTTCCCCTCGCCCGCCACTCCGGGAGCGGTGGAGCTGTGGGAGCCGGGCGCCGGCCTGGCGCACACCCTCCAGCCCCCCGACCCGTCGGTACGGCACGCGTGGGCCGTCCGCTGGTCGCCCGACGGCCACCGCCTCGCCGTGACCTACGACGCCGGCCAGATCGTGCTGTGGGACCTGCCGGGGGAGGTCCTGCCGAGGCGGGAGCAGGGGCGGCTGCCGTACGAGGCCGAGACCATGGCCAGGCTCGGCGCCGCGGCGGCCGCGGCGGGCGCGCAGGTGCCGCTGTCGACGCTGGCCGACCTGCTCACCCTGGTCGTGAGCAGGGCACCAGAGGCGCTGGAGGCGGTCGACGCCCACCGCGCCGTCGTGGCGCTGCGCGCCCTGCACTGGCCCGTGGCCGCGGCGCTCGGCCTGGCCGTCCTGCTGGCCGCCGATCTGCCGCCCGATCCGGGTCACGCGGCGCCCGCGGCCGTGCCGCCGGAACGGCTGGAGGCCGCGCTTACCCGCGCGCTGACCGGCGTGCCCGTGCCCGCCGCGCGCGCCGCCGTGCCGATGACCGAGCTGGTCGAGGCGCTCAACCGCGTCGACGACGGCGTGCTCACCCTGCTGACCCTGCTCAGCCCCGAAGCCGTGGCGGCCGAGCCCGAACTGCCCGTCAGGCTGCGCAGGCAGGGCATGACGCTGTGGCCGCTGTCCGAGCGGCAGCGCAGGCTGCTCGGCGTGCGGGCCTCGGTGTGGAACGAGGGCGCCACCCAGGGGCGCGGGCTCGGAGAGGCGCGCGCGGGCGTCACCAGGCACGGCGAGCCGAGCGCGCTGCTGCCCTCGCAGTTCGCGCTGCCGCCGCAGGTGCTGACCGCCAGGCACGTCCGCGACGAACTGCTCTACCGCACCAGGCAGGGCGCGGTGCCCGCCGTGAGCGAGTCGATGATCGTGGTCCTGGACGACACCCCCGCCGCGCACGGCGCGGTGGGCGCGACCCTGCGCGTCGTGGCCCACCTGCTGTGCGCCAACGTCCTGGCCAGGCACAGGCGCTGCGCGCTGATCCTGCTCGCGGCACCGGCGAGGACGCGGCTGCTGTCCACCATGAACGACCTCGTGCACCTGTGGGGGGAGGCGTCGCTCACCCCGCCCGCCGTGGGCGAGGCCGCCCGCATGGTCAGGTCGGCCGCCGCGCAGCTCGGGCAGGGCGCGGCCGAGCCCCGCACGGTCGTGCTCACCCACCCGCACCTGGCCTTCCCCGGCGGCAGGGAGGTCACCATGGTGCGCGCGCACTATCCGGGACACCCGGTCGAGCAGCGCGCCCCCAGGACGTTCTCGCTGTCACCGGGCGCGGGCCCCGACGAGGTCTACGAGGTGATCGCGGGAATCCTCGCGGGTCAGCCGCAGAGCATCTGATCGATCGGGTCCTGGCCGAGAGAGCGGAGCACGCGCTCGATCACCTCGGGCCGCATCGCGTCGCCGAGCACCTCCACGCCATCGTCGGTGACCCTGATGCGGACGCGGACCAGGCGGCCCTCCGGATGGTCCTGGTACTCCTCCGGCTGGATCAGGTCGGGAAGGTTCTCCACGAAGCGGTGAGCCATCACCATCTCCCTCCGATGTTCGTCCCGCAGGCGGGGCAGCCGCCCGCGACGAGACGGCTGGCCTCCAGCGACCATATGCCGCGTTCGATCACGATGTCCCCGCATCCAGGACATCTGGTCGCGCGGCCCTGCGGGCCCAGGGCGCGTTCCACGTACACGTGACGCAGGCCCGCGGCCCGGCCGATCGCCACGGCGGCGGCCAGCGCCTCAGGTCCTGTGGGGTCGGTATCGCCCATGCGGAAGGCGGGGGTGAAGCGCAGCAGGTGCCAGGGGATGCCGGGGTCGATGCCGGCGATCGCCGCGGCGATCTCGCGCAGGTCTTCCTCCGAGCTGCTCACGCCGGGGACGAGCGGTGTGGAGACCTCCACCCACACGCCCGCCTCGTGGAAGGCCCTGATGGCCGCGAGCACGGGCGCGACGGGGGCACCGGTCAGTCTCCTGTGCCGCGCGTCGTCCATGCCCTTGAGGTCGATGTTGACGGCGGCCAGCGCGGGCGCGGCGACCTCGATCGCCTCGGCGGTGAGGAATCCGTTGCTCTTCCACACCACCTCGACCTCCTGCTCCCGGCCCCGTTCGGCCAACGCCAGCGTCAGCTCGACGGCGAGCGAGGGTTCGGAGTACGACAGCGCCACGCAGCCGCCGACGGCCGCCGCCCGTGCCACGACGTCGTCCACGTCGACGGGCGTCGCCTCCCACGGCAGGTCAGGCTCGCGGCCGTACTGCGACAGCAGATGGTTGACGCAGTAGTCGCAGCGGAACGAGCAGCCGGGGGCGGCCAGCGTGAGGGCGGGCGTGCCGGGGCGGTAGTGGAAGAACGGCTTGCGCTCGACCGCGTCGGTGTGAGCCACGGACGTGGCGAACGTCGCCGTCTCCAGGCCGCCTTCGGCGCCGCGCCGTACCTTGCAGGCGCCCAGCTGGCCCGGGACGAGCGCGCACCTGTGCGGGCACAGGTCGCATCTGACCCGCTCGCCCGCCGGGGAGTGGAGTATCGCGGGGGTCCACTGCATGCCGAGACAGTAGCCCTAGGACAGGGCGCGGGCGGCGTGGATGAGGGGAACGTGGGAGAAGGCCTGGGGGAAGTTGCCGACCAGGCGGCCGTAGCGGGGGTCGTACTCCTCGGCCAGCAGGCCCACGTCGTTGCGCAGCGTCAGCAGCCGGTCGAACAGCTCGCGAGCCTCCTCGGTCCTGCCCTGCATGGCCATCACCTCCACCAGCCAGAAGCTGCAGGCCAGGAACGCGCCCTCACCGCCCGGCAGGCCGTCGACGTCGTTGTCCTCGGCGACCGGGTAGCGCAGCACGAACCCGTCCGACAGCAACTCCCGCTCGATGGCGGTCACCGTGCCCGTCACCCTGGGGTCGTCGATCGGCAGGAAACCGACGATCGGCAGCAGCAGCAGCGCCGCGTCGACCTCGGAGGAGCCGTAGGACTGGGTGAAGGTGTTGCGGGTCTCGTCGTAGCCCTTCGAACAGATCTCGGCGTGGATCCTGTCGCGCACCTCGGCCCATCTCTCGACGGGCCCCGTACGGCCGAAGTTCTCGACCTGCTTGATGGCGCGGTCCATGGCCACCCAGCACATCACCTTGGAGTGCGTGAAGTGCCTGCGGGGGCCGCGTACCTCCCACAGTCCCTCGTCGGGCTCGTCCCAGTGCTCCTCCACGTAGTCGAGCAGCTCCCGCTGGATCGACCACGCCCTGTCGTCGGGGGCCAGGCCGGAGGTGCGCGACAGGTAGAGGCAGTTGAGCACCTCGCCGTAGACGTCGAGCTGCAGCTGGTTGACCGCGCCGTTGCCGATGCGCACGGGCCGGGAGTCCTCGTAGCCGTCGAGCCAGCCGAGCTCCATCTCGGGCAGGCGGCGCTCGCCTGCCACGCCGTACATGATCTGCAGGTCCTGCGGCCTGCCCGCGATGGCCCGCAGCAGCCACGCGCGCCATGAGGCGGCCTCGTCGAGATATCCGGAGCCGATGAGGGCGTCGAGCGTCATCGTGGCGTCGCGCAGCCAGCAGAAGCGGTAGTCCCAGTTGCGCACGCCGCCCAGGTCCTCGGGCAGCGACGTGGTGGGCGCGGCCACGATGCCGCCGGTGGGGGCGTAGGTGAGCGCCTTCAGCGTGATCAGCGAGCGGACCACCGCATCCCGCCACGGGCCCTTGTAGGTGCACTGGCCCACCCACTCGGCCCACAGTTCCTCGGTCTGCACGAGGTGGTCCTCGGCGGAGACCAGCCGCGGCATCGGCTCGTGGGAGGGATGCCAGGTGAAGACGAAGGACAGGCGCTCGCCCTCCTTGACGTGGAAGGTGGCGCGGTGGGCGTAGTCACCGCCCTTGAGCGGCACGGGGGAGTGCAACCAGATCGAGTCGGGGCCGCCGACCGCCTGCAGGTTGCCGTCGCTGCGGCGCACCCACGGGACGATCCTCCCGTAGTCGAAGCGGATCCTGATCTGGGTGGACATCTCCACCGTGCCCGACACGCCCTCGACGATGCGCACCACGTCGGGGTTGCGGTCACGGGGCGGCATGAAGTCGATCACCCTGACGGTGCCCGTCGGCGTGTCGTACTCGGTCTCCAGGATCAGCGTCTCGTCCCTGTAGCGGCGCCGGTCGGCGACCGGCCGGCCGGCGGGGCCGAGCCACCAGTGTCCGTTGCTCTCCTTGCCGAGCAGCGCCGCGAAACATGAAGGCGAGTCGAACCGCGGCAGGCAGAGCCAGTCGATCGAACCGTCGCGGGCCACCAGCGCCGCCGACTGCATGTCCCCGATGAGGGCGTAGTCCTCGATCCGCATGGACCTGACGGTACAGGGACCTTGGACGGCAGGCAGGAGGTGTCGTGTGGATTTCGTCGTGTTGGCCGGGCTTGCGCACTCAGGAAGGGAGCGGGAAGCGACGGGCGAACAGCTGCGTGATCGGTCCGATCGCCACGGCGAACAGCAGGGTGCCGATGCCGACGGTCCCGCCGAGCAGCCAGCCGACGGCCACGACGGTGATCTCGATGAGGAAGCGGGCCAGCCGCACCGACAACCCGAGCCTGATCAGGCCCGTCATGATGCCGTCCCGCGGCCCTGGGCCCATCCCCGCGCCGATGTACAGCACGGTCGCCAGGGCCACGGCCACGATCGCGGTCAGCAGGTAGACCCAGGCCAGCGCCCAGTGCCCCGGGGTCGGCAGCACGAACATCGCCGCGTCGGCGAACAGGCCGAGGAACACGATGTTGCTGATCGTGCCGATGCCGGGCTTCTGCCGCAGCGGGATCCACAGCACCATGACCAGCGCGCCGACCAGGATGATCCAGGTGCCGATCGACAGGCCGGTCCTGACGGCCAGGCCCTGGTGGAAGGCGTCCCACGGGTCGTTGCCGAGATTCGACTCGACCTGGAGGCCGATGCCGGTGCCGTACAGGGCCAGGCCGCCGTAGAGGCGGACCAGCCGGGAAGGGAGGGAACCAACGGACGGAACAGAAACTTCGCTCATAATGGCCTTAATCATCCAGGCCAATGCCTTGCACCAAAAGGGCCAATCAGCGAAAGTGGCCTTATGCCGGAACGTCACCTGTCCGCTCAGCAGCTCGGCCGCCTCCTCGACGCCGACCGATCGGCCCGGCCGTTCTACCGGGCGCTGGCGCAGGCGGTGCGCGGGCTCGTACGCGACGGCAGGGTGCCCGTGCGCATGCGCATGCCGGCCGAGCGGCATCTGGCCGAGGAGCTCGGCGTCAGCCGTACGACGGTGACGGCCGCCTACGACCTGCTGCGCGAGCAGGGCTACCTGGACAGCCGCCAGGGCGCCGGCAGCTGGACGGCGCTGCCCGACCCCTCGTTGTCCGCCGACAACCCGTGGCTGTCGGTGGACGACGACGGGCTGCTGCAGATGCAGTGCGCCGCGCCTCCGGCCACCGCGATGCTGACCGAGGCGGTCAACGAGGCCACCGGGGATCTGCCCAGGTACGGCATGGGCTCAGGCTACGACCCGATGGGCCTGCCCGAGCTGCGCGAGCGCATCGCCGCCCACTACACCGCCAGGGGCCTGGCCACCCGCCCCGAGCAGATCCTGGTGACCACGGGCTCCCAGCACGCCCTTCAGCTCGTCATGGGCCTGATCGTCAGCCCGGGTGACCCCGTCATCGTCGAGTCGCCCACCTACCCGCACGCCATCGACGCCGCGCGCAACAGGACGGCCCGCATCGTGCCCGTCGGCGTCACGGCCGAGGGCTGGCAGGTGGACCTGCTGGCCAGCGCGATGCGCCAGTCCGCCGCGCGCCTGGCCTACCTGATGCCGGACTTCCACAACCCGACGGGCGCCCTCATGGACGACGCGGACCGGGCCGCCGTCGTCGGCCACGCCAGGCGGCTGGACACCACACTGCTGATCGACGAGACGTGGTCGGAGCTGGCGATCGACGAGGTGCCCAGAGCCGCGCCGATGGCCGCCTTCGACACCGACAGCAGGGTGATCACCATCGGCTCGGCCTCCAAGCTGTGGTGGGGCGGGCTGCGCATCGGCTGGATCCGCACCACCGCGGCGATGGCCCGCGCCCTGGCCGTGCACCGCGCGGCCGTCGACATCGCGAGCCCCGTGCTCGACCAGCTCGTCGTCGCAAGGCTGTTCGACCGCATCGAGGAGACCCGCGCCGAGCGCCGCCGCACCATGTCCGCCTCCCGCTCGGCGCTGGTGACAGCGCTGCGCGAGCGCCTGCCCGAGTGGAGCTTCACCGTGCCGCGCGGCGGCGGCACCCTGTGGGTACGGCTGGCAGGCGAGGGCGCGACCCCGCTCGCGGAGAGCGCCGCCTGCCACGGTGTGCGGCTCGCCCCCGGTCCCTGGTTCGGCGTGAGCGGCACCCTCGAGGGCTACCTGCGCCTGCCCTTCACCCAGCCGCCGCAGGTCATCACCGAGGCGATCGCCAGGCTGGCCATGGCCAGGGACAGGGGGCCCGTCGGCTCCCGTCCAGCCGACCCGCTCATTCGGATGGTTTGACGCCGCTGGCCAGCGGGGCTCGCCAGCCGTACTTCATGGCCAGGATGCGCAGTCCGAAGGCCAGCACGGCGGCGGCGAGCACGGCGGGCCAGCCGTGCAGGTCCAGCTCGAACAGCGCGGCCATCGCGCCCGAGCCGAGCATCGCGGGCACGGCGTAGAGCTGGCGGTCGTAGAGCAGGGTGGGGATCTCCCCCGCCAGCATGTCGCGCAGCACGCCGCCGCCGACCGCGGTGGTGACGCCGAGCAGGGCCGCGTGCAGCGGGGACAGGTCGTAGAGAAGAGCCTTCTCCGTGCCGACAGCGCAGAACAGGCCCAGTCCTGCCGCGTCCAGCACCAGCAGGAGCGGCATGATGCGGGCGACCTGCGGATGCCAGAAGAAGACGATCACGGTCGCGGCGATGGGTACCAGCACGTACCCGAGGCTCTGGAAGGCGGCGGGAGGCACGTTGAGAATCAGGTCGCGCATGATCCCGCCGCCCAGCGCCGTCATCGACGCCAGCACCGCCATGCCGACGACGTCGAGACGCTTGCGAACACCCATGAGGGCGCCGGACAGGGCGAACACGAGGATTCCGGCGAGGTCGAGCAGTTCAGACACGACGATTAGTGTGTCAGGGCCTGACCGGGCGCCACGTCCTCGTCTCCCATGAGCGCCTTGAGCCTGCGCACGAACATCAGCAGGAACAGGCCCGCGACGAGCGCGATCCCCGCCAGCACCAGGTAGTACTGGGTCAGCGAGAGGAAGTGCGTCAGCCGGAAGGTCTGGCCGCCGACGGCGTCGCCGAGCGCCGCGGCTAGGAACCACACGCCCAGGATCTGGCCCTTGAAGGCCGCGGGGGCGAGCTTGGTGGAGACCGACAGGCCCACGGGGCTGAGCGTCAGCTCGCCGATCGTCTGCAGGAGGTACATCACGACCAGCCACAGGATGGACACCTTGACCCCTGCGGAGGCCACGTCGGCGGCCATGGCCAGCACGACGAAGCTCAGGGCCGCCATGAACAGGGCGAAGGTGAACTTCATGGGGCTGCTCACCCTGCTGCCCCACCTGGTCAGCCACAGCGCCGCGAAGATCGGCGAGAAGACGATGACGAACAGCGAGTTGAGGTTCTGGGTCCAGCCCGGCGGGATCGTGAGACCGAAGAAGGTCAGGTCCACGCTCTTGGTGGCGAAGTCCGTCACAGGACCAGGGGCCAGGTCGAAGATCATCCAGAAGATGACGGCGGCGAAGAACAGCCAGATGTAGGCGCCGAACCTGCGTCGCTCCACCGGCGTGATGCCGTGGCCGCCGTGCATGATGTACGACAGGTAGAAGATCGTGATCAGCGCGATGATCGCGGTCACCGTCCAGGTCACGCCGTCCTCGGTGAACAGGCCCGTCACGGCCAGGAGCACGGTGAGGGCGGCGAGCGCGGCCAGACCGGCGAGCACCCATCTGACGGCCACCCGCCGCTCGTGCGGGGTCAGCGGCTGCGGCACCCGCTCGCCCGCGCCGTGCAGGCTCCGCCTGCCCATGACGTACCAGATGAGGCCGAGCGCCATGCCCACCGCCGCCGCGCCGAAGGCCAGGTGCCAGTGGGAGTCGCGGGCGAGCACGGGGGTCACGCTGATGCCGGCGAGGGCGCCGATGTTGATGCCCATGTAGAACAGCGAGAAGCCGGAGTCGCGCCTGGCGTCCTCGTCGTCCCTGTAGAGGTAGCCGACCATGCCGGAGACGTTGGGCTTGAGCAGGCCGGTGCCGCAGACGATGAGCAGCAGGCCGAGATAGACGAACAGGGGCCCCCGCACCGGGACGGCCATGCTGATGTGTCCGCACATGATGATGAAGCCGCCCAGCAGGACGGCTCTGCGCGCGCCGAGCAGCCGGTCGGCCACCCAGCCGCCCGGCAGCGCCGTCAGGTAGACCATGCCCTGGTAGACGCCCACGATCGCGAAGGCCGTGGTTCCCGGCAGACCGAGACCGCTGCGGACGGCGGGGGCCATGAGGAAGGCGGCCAGGATCGCACGCATGCCGTAGAAGCTGAAGCGCTCCCACATCTCGGTGCCGAACAGCGTGGCCAAGCCCCACGGATGTCCGAAAAAGGTCTTGTCTGTCGTCCTCATACGGCCCCCCGACGACACTCTTCGCATATGGTCGACAACTGTACGTCATGGCGCGTTCTTGTCCCCTGCCCAGGTCTTGTCCGGGCTTAACGCCTTGTGGTGCGATGCATGCCACTCGTGCAAGTGAGCACTGACCAGGAGGGCGCGCGTCGTGGCCGATGTCCTTGGAGTACAGGCCGAGATCCTGCGGGAGATCGCCGGCCGTACGGTATGTGAGCAGCTCAAGCAGATCGCGGAGCGGTACCCGGACTCGCCCGCCTACTCCGACCCCGTCGACGGCGGCTGGAGCACCCTGACCTACGGCCAGGCGAGGCGGCGCGTGCTGGAGATCGCGGCCGGGTTCCTCGCCCTCGGCATGGAACCGGGCGACGCGGTGGCGCTGATGATGATCAACCGCAGCGAGCACGTGCTGGCCGACCTCGGCGCCGTCCACGCCGGCGGCATGCCCTGCTCGATCTACTCCACCTTCGCCCCCGACCAGATCGCCTTCGTCGCGGGCGACGTGGGCGCCAAGTACGCCGTCCTGGGCGGCCCGGCGGACGTGGCCCGCTGGGACCCGGTGCTCGACCGGCTGCCCGACCTCCGCAGGATCATCCTGCTCGACGGCGCGCCGGCCTCCGACCGCTTCATGAGCTGGGCCGACTTCCTCGAACTCGGCAGGGCCAGGCTCGCCGAGGATCCCGCAGCCGTCGAGGCCCGCTGGCAGGCGGTCACCGCCGACGACGTCCTCACCGTCCTGTACACCTCGGGAACCACCGGCATGCCCAAGGGGGTGCCGCTCACCCACGTCAACGTCTTCTACGAGTGCGCCGCCACCGACCGCA
The DNA here is from genome assembly GCF_057708945.1 of Nonomuraea sp. bgisy101. Classification (NCBI taxonomy): domain Bacteria; kingdom Bacillati; phylum Actinomycetota; class Actinomycetes; order Streptosporangiales; family Streptosporangiaceae; genus Nonomuraea; species Nonomuraea sp. bgisy101. Next base: position 136,101 of record NZ_JBYITD010000013.1, on the reverse strand, counting down.
TGACCGCCCTGCCCACCCAGGGCACCCAGATCTCCTACCTCACCTACGCCCACATCGCCGAGCGCGTCCTCAGCCTCTACCTGCCGCTGACCAAGGTCTCCCATGTGCACTTCTGCACCGACCTGGCCAACCTCGGCGCCACGCTCGGCCAGGTGCGTCCGATGATGTTCTTCGGCGTCCCGCGCGTGTGGGAGAAGATGATGGCCAAACTCCAGGCGTTACTGGCCGGTCAGCCCGAGGAGCAGCAGGAGAAGGTGCGGCAGGCCATGGCCGCAGGCCGCGCCTACATCGAGGCGGGCCAGTACGGCCACGGCGTGACGCCCGAGATCCAGGCCGCCTACGAGGCGGCCGACGCCGCGCTGCTGTCGGTCGTGCGCGGCATGATCGGCTTCGACCGTGCCGAATGGACCGCCACGGGCGCGGCTCCGCTCCCCGACGAGGTCCAAGGCTTCTTCGCCGGCCTCGGCCTGCGTGTCATCGACGTCTACGGCATGACCGAGACGACCGGCGCCTTCACCGCCAACAGTCCCGCCTGCTACAAGCTCGGCTCGGTCGGCAGGCCCGAGCCCGGCGTCGAGGTGCGCATCGCCGAGGACGGCGAGATCCTCACCCGCAGCCCGCTCAACACCCGCGGCTACCTCGGCAGGGCGGCGGAGGAGCTCATCGACGAGGACGGCTGGCTGCACACCGGCGACATCGGCACCGTCGACGACGACGGCTTCTTCAGGGTCGTCGACCGCAAGAAGGAGCTCATCATCACCGCGGGAGGGGAGAACATCTCACCCGCGGCGATCGAGAACCATCTCAAGGAGCACCCGCTCATCGGCCAGGCGCTCGCCTACGGCGACAACAGGCCCTTCCCCGTGGCCATCCTCACCCTCGACGGCGAGGTCGCCCCCGGCTGGGCGAAGGCGCAGGGCATCACGTTCACCTCGATGGCCGAACTGGTCGAGCATCCCGACGTCGTCAAGGCCGTCGAGGCGGCCGTCGAGGCGGCCAACGCGAAGCTGGCCAGGGTGCAGCAGGTCAAGAAATGGGCGCTGCTGCCGGTGGAGTGGACGGCCGAGACCACCGAGCTCACTCCGAGCCTGAAGCTCAAGCGCCGGGTCATCCACGCGAAGTACGCCGAAGTGATCGAGGGCCTCTACACCGGGTAACACCTTTGCCAACAGGGGCGTGTGTCGCGACCCTGGTCATTGCCGGATGGTTCCTACCGTCCAAGTCATGACCAAAGCAGTCCTGCTCACATCGCTGGTGGCGGGGGCACTGACCGGTCCCGCGCTGGTCCAGGCACCCGCCACACTCGCGATCAAGGAAATCACGATCCGTCCCGGCGCCCCCGTGGTGGGGGCCCACGGCTCGGTGAAGCTGGTGATCGACGTCGTGGCCAGTGGCGCCGAGGAGAACGGCGTGACCATCAAGGTCGAGCCCGGCTCCCCTCCAGGTCCGGTACTCGGCCGCAAGCCGATCGGGAGCGGCAAGATCCTCGGTCCCGTTCCCGAGGCGCCGCCCGCGAGGGTGGCGCTGGTGCCCGTGGAGGCCGTGCCGCCGCCGGAGGACCTGCCTCCCGCGTTCGCTGCGCCCAGGCCCGCCATACCCGCCCCTCCAGACGGCTGGGGTCAGCCCTCCGCGGCGGGCGGCGACGCGATGGTCGAGGACTGGCCCGCGCCCGTCGAACCGTCGTTCCCCGCCGCGCAGCCCCCGCCTCCTGGCTGGCCCGAGGAGACGACCACCCCGGCGCCCGAGCCGACGCCCAGCGCCACGCCCTCGGGCCCGGACGGGCAGCCCATCGGGCGCGACGGCGTGTGGGAGACCTGGCGCTTCCTTCCCGCCCAGGGCCTGAACCGCTTCTATCCAGCCGGCCCCTGGACCATCACGGCCACCGCCAGAGCGGAGGACGGCACCAGCGTCACCGCCTACGCCTCCTTCAACCTGCGCCGCGACACCAAGCTGAGCCCGGTGCTGATCAAGGGGATGCGCGGAGGCAGGGGTGTGCGGCTGTCCGGGTCGCTGCACAGGATCGACCCGAGCGGGACCACCGACTACGCCCCCTTCGCCAAGCAGCGCCTCGAGATCTTCTACCGGCGTGGCACGAACGGCTCGTGGCAGCGGGTGGGGACGGTGACGACCGGCGACAGAGGGCAGTTCGAGCGGCGCCTGGCGGGGAGGACGCAGGGCACGTGGCGGGTCCGCTTCCCCGGAACCGACTCGTACGCCGCCGAGCAGGCCTCAACCCTGCGCCGGGTCGTCCGTAACTAGATCGTTATCTTCTTTACTGCAACTTTTCTTTACCCTTACGCGTCATTGGCGTTGACGCACTCTGTCCCGAGCGCGTCTTCAACGGGGAGAGGAAGTTCCAGATGATGCGACGACTCGCCGCCGGCGCAGTGGCCGCCGCACTCGGCGCCTCGGTGCTCGCCATCGCAGGCCCGGCACTCGCCGATCCCGGCTACGACCGGGACCCCGACTGGGACGGCGGCCACACCAGGCTGTCGCTCGACGTCGGTCCCGAACCCGCGTGGAAGGGCCGTGGCATCTCGATCGAGGGCAAGCTCTCGGTCGAGTGCGAGGAGGACTATATCGACGGCTTCGTCTCGGTCCACCACGCGGACTACTGCAGGACCGAAGGCGGCTGGAAGCGGCTGGGCGGCAAGGGCATCGTGATCCTGTTCAGGCCGGACGGGTCCGGCCGCTGGGAGCACGTCGACACGGTCAGGACCGGCCGTGACGGCTACTTCTCCACGCGTGAGCGCGCCTGGACCTCGGGCACGTGGCGCGCGGTGTTCGAGGGCGCCTGGTACCTCCAGCCGGCCGAGGCCACCGACTGGGTGAAGGTCGTCGGCCACTAACCCGTCATCGATGGAGCCCCGGTCCCCGCACGGGCCGGGGCTCCGTCCTTTTCATCCGGCTCGCCCGGCCGCGCGGTCCCCGCGGGGCCGTCAGGCGGTCAACTCGTCCAGGGCCTCCAGCAGACGCTCGACCTCCGCGCGGTCGTTGTAGTGGACCAGGCCCGCCCGCACCGCCGACCCCGTGTCCCTGATGCCCAGCGCCTTCGTGGGCTCCCAGGCGTAGCAGTGCCCGTCCCACACGTTGATCCTCCGCGTGGCCAGGTGCTCGGCGACCCGCCGGGGCGTGTGGCCCTCCACGGTGAAGTAGGCGGTGGCCGTGCGCCGCAGGGGCGAGCCGACCAGCCGTACCGGACCGAGCGCGGCCAGCCCCTTGAGCAGGTGGGCCAGCTCCGCCTGCTCGTATGCGGCGACGGCGGACATCGAGGCCAGGATCCGCGCCCTGCGCGAGCCGGTCGACTCCGGGTCGAGGGCGGCCAGGTGCTCCACGGCCGCGGCCACGCCCGCGAGGTCGGCGAAGGGCAGTGTGCCGGTCTCGAACCTGTCGGGCACCTCGTCGGGGGAGGAGGCCAGCTTGTCGGGGCGCAGCGAGGCGAGCAGGTCCGGCGCGGCGATCACCGCGCCGATGTGCGGGCCGCTCCACTTGTAGGCGCTGGTGGCGTAGAAGTCGGCGCCGAGCGCTGCCATGTCGACGGGGCCGTGCGGGGTGGCGTGGACGCCGTCCACGTACACGAGCGCGCCCGCCTCGTGGGCGGTCGCGGCGATGCCGGCGACGTCCGGGATGGTGCCGAGCACGTTGCTGGCCGCCGTCACCGCCACCAGCCTGGTCCGTTCGGTGACCAGCCGCCGGTACTGCTCGGCGGGCAGCTCGCCCGACGGCACCACGATGTCCGCATATTTCACGACAGCGCCGGCGTGTTCGGCGGCCTGGACCCACGGACGGACATTGGCGTCGTGATCCAGCCTGGACACGACGACCTCGTCACCCTCCGCCCAGGTCCCGGCCAGCGTGGCGGCGAAGCGGTACGTCAGCGTGGTCATGTTCGGGCCGAACACCACGCCCGCCGCCTCGCCGCCCACCAGGTCGGCCACCGCGGCCCGGGCCTCGGCCACGATCGCGTCGGATCGGGCGCTGGCGGCGAACGCGCCGTGCGTGTTGCCGATGCCGTAGCGGTAGGCGCCGGCGATGGCGTCGATCACGGTCTGCGGCACCTGGGTGCCCGCCGCCGCGTCCAGCCAGGCGTGTCCATCGGAGAGAGCGGGGTACAGCGCGCGTACGCGAGTGACATCGAAGCCCATGAACCACCATCTTGCAGTTGCCCTGGAGCGAACTCCAGCCAGGAGGATGTGCCCATGAAGAACCGATCCATCGCCAACGTCACCGTCAGCGCCATCGGCCTCGGCGCCATGCCGATGTCCGTGGCCGAGCACATGCCCGACGAGGCGCAGTCCATCAGGACGATCCACGCCGCCCTCGACGCGGGGATCACCCTGATCGACACCGCCGACGCCTACACGCCCACCAGCGACGAGGTCGGCCACAACGAGCGCCTGGTCGCCAGGGCGCTGGCGCTGTGGGGCGGCGACCGCGACGCCGTCCTCGTGGCCACCAAGGGCGGTCACACCAGGACGCCCGGCGACGGCTGGGGCCTGGACGGCAGCCCCGCCTACCTGCGCGGGGCATGCGAGCGGTCGTTGAAGGCGCTGGGCGTGGAGGCCATCGGGCTCTACCAGCACCACAGGCCCGACCCGGCCGTGCCGTACGAGGAGAGCATCGGGGCGCTGCGCGACCTGCTCGACGAGGGCAAGATCCTGCTGGCGGGCATCTCCAACGCCGACCCCGCGCAGATCAGGCAGGCCCACGACATCCTCGGCGGGCGGCTGGCCGGCGTGCAGAACGAGTACTCGCCCCGTTTCCGCAGCAGCGAGCCCGAGATCGACGTGTGCGCCGAGCTTGGCGTCGCGTTCCTGCCCTGGTCGCCCCTCGGCGGCATCAAGTCGGCCGCCGGGCTCGGTGACGCCCACGCGGCCTTCAACGAGGTCGCCGCCGAACGCGGGGTCTCGCCGCAACGGGTGTGCCTGGCGTGGGAACTGGCCCGCAGCCCCGTCGTCATCCCCATCCCCGGCTCCAGCCGTCCGGAGAGCATCCTCGACTCGGCCGCCGCAGTCGACCTCACCCTCACCGACGCCGAACTCGCCCGCCTGGGCTAGCTCGTCGCTAGGGTTACGTGGTGTGATTCACAGGCGACCCTTAGTGCGGGTGGTCCACGCGGACGTCATGACCTTCCCCACTGACCTGCTGGTCTTGAAGCACGCCCAGGCACTTCACGGCCTCGACAGGCACGTCGTCGAGGCCATGGCGGCCGACCACGTCCGGCTGCCGAAGGAGGGCGCGCACCTGCTGGTGGAGCCGGCGAACGGGCTGCCCGCGCGGGCCGTTCTCCTGCTCGGCGTCGTGCCGTTGTTCGAATTCGAGTACCGAGAGATCCGCCAGTTCGCCCGCAGGGCGCTCGCCGTCGCCGCGCACGTCCGGCCGGAGACCAGCGACCTCGCCCTCACGCTGCACGGGCCCGGCTACGGGCTCGACGAGATCGAGGCGTTCCAGTCGGAACTGCGCGGCCTCGCGGACTCCTTCGCCGAAGGCGGCTTCCCGCCAGGGCTGCGGACCGTGACCTTCGTCGAGCGTGACGGCCGCAGAGCGGACCGCATGAAGGCGCAGCTCGCCACGCCCCGCTCGGAGGACGCCGACAAGGCACGGGTCTTCGTCGCGATGCCTTTCGCGGCTGCTTTCGAAGACCTCTTCCACTACGGCATCTCGCGGGCCATCAGGAAGGCCGGCTTCGTCTGCGAGCGCATGGACACGTTGGCCTTCACCGGTGACGTGGTCGCCAAGATGAAGGAGCGGATCGGCCGCGCCAGGCTCGTCGTCGCCGACCTCACCGACGCCAATCCGAATGTGTACCTCGAGGTGGGGTACGCGTGGGGCCAGGGCGTCCCCACCGTGCTGATCTGCCGCGAGGACACCAAACCGGCCTTCGACCTGCAGGGCCACCGCTATCTGGCCTACAACAGCATCCAGCACCTGGAGGAGAGCCTCACCGCGGAGCTGCGGGCACTGGGTGGTGAACTGCACGCTCCTCAGGCTCACGCGACATGGGCGGGAACCGGCTGACGGTGACCTCAACCAGGTCGGCGGGAATCCTCACCACGGACAGGCGGGACGATGGAGCGACCCGACGTGGGAGGACCGCCCTCGCCGCGCCATGGGGGCGAGGGCGCCGCCGAATGATCCCGTTCGGGAACGTCAGCCCTTGTAGTTGAAGATCTGGCGCAGCGTGTGCTGCACCTCCACCAGGTCCTTCTGGTCCGCCATCACCTGGTCGATGGACTTGTACGCCTCAGGGTGCTCGTCCACCAGGGCGGCGGCTCGGTCGGCGTTCCAGGTGCGGCCGCTCATCGCCTGGGTCAGGGAGGCCGCGGACAGCTCCCGCTTCGCCCTGGTGCGCGACATACGGCGGCCCGCCCCATGGGAGCAGGAGTTGTACGACTCGGGGTTCCCACGGCCGCGCACGATGTACGAGCGCGTCCCCATCGAGCCAGGGATCACCCCTTCGTCGCCCGTGTCGGCCTTGATGGCGCCCTTGCGGGTGATCCAGAGCGACTTGCCGTAGTGGGTCTCCTGCTGGGTGAAGTTGTGGTGGCAGTTGATCGTGCGGACCCGCTGTCCCTTGCCGACGACCCGGAACAGGGCGTTGATCAGCACCTTGTCCATCCGGGCGCGCGAGGCCATGGCGTAGCGCTGGGCCCACAGCATGTCCTCGATGTACGCGGTGAACTCCGGGGTGTTCTGGACCAGGTAGGCGAGGTCCGGGTCCTCGAGGCTGACGGCCTGCTTCTTCATCAGATTCTTGGCGTCGACGATGTGCATCGTCGCGAGCTGGTTGCCGACGCCGCGCGAACCGGAGTGCAGCACCGTCCAGACCCGGTCACGCTCGTCGAGGCAGACCTCCACGAAGTGGTTGCCGGAGCCGAGGGTGCCGAACTGGTCGGAGACCTTCTTCGTCAGCCTGGGGTTCAGGTCGGTGTGCGGAAGCCCGAGCTCGCCCAGGGCGCGGTCCATCGACGGGTCGGCGTGGCCCTTGCCGACGCCGGCCGGGATGCGGTGCTCCACCATGGGCATCAACGCGGCCAGGGTGTCGGGCAGGTCGGCGGCGGTGAGGCTGGTCTCGGTCGCGACCATGCCGCAGCCGATGTCGACGCCCACGGCGGCAGGGATGATCGCGCCTTCGGTCGGGATGACGGAGCCCACCGTTGCGCCGATGCCGACATGCGCGTCGGGCATGAGGGCGACGTGGCCGGAGACGAACGGCAGGCGGGCGGCACGGGCGGCCTGCATGATCGCGCCATCGTCGATCTCGCTGGCCCACGACAGCAGGTTCGGTGCGGGCTGGTTCGGCATCAGGTGAATCTCCTCACTGGTTCTTGATCAGTCTGGCGTGACCAGAAAGGAAATCCCACTCATTTTACCGCTCAGGGGGATTGACAGGGCGATTCCCAATTGCCGCGCATTCGCGTCGAGGCCCGTTTCCGCGTCCCCCGCACCGCCTGCGCGCGTGTCATCCGGCCGGGGTGATCCCGTCCGCAGGCCGCCCGGAAGAGTGAAGATCAATCGACCTTCCGAACCAGCATCGTCCCAGCTCACAGCCCTCGCAAAGAAGCCTTCAGCTTCCCCCATGCTCACCGGTCCCACCACTTACGCTGGTCACCGTAATCCCCCGAATCGCGTCCGTGATCTCGGGTCACAGTCTTGTGGACCACCCCCTGCACAGGTTCTGCGGAACCGGCACACGGATGCGCGAAACGAAGCACACAAGGGGAGGCCATGAACACTCAGACAGTTTCCGGGACGGTGACCTGCATGGGGCGGACGGCGGACGCAGAGAATTCGCGAGGCGTCGCCAGGAGGATCGCCGGCCGGGCCATGACGGCCGTGGGGACGGCGGTGGCCGCGGCCGCGGTGCTGACGGTCATGGGCGTGCCCACGCTGCCGGCCGGAGCTGTGGTCCCCGGCGCCCTCACCCACGACCGCGAGCCCGGCGGCGAAGCCGCCCCACCCATCGCCTGCACGATCACCGGAACCGCGGGCAACGACCTGCTGGTCGGCACTCCCGGCAACGATGTGATCTGTGGCCTGGAGGGCGACGACGTCCTGAACGGCGGCAGCGGCGGCGACGTTCTCATCGGTGGTCCAGGCAACGACATCCTGAACGGCGGCAACGGCGACGACACGCTCGACGGCGGCCCGGGATCGGACTCCCTGGTCGGCGGCAACGGAAACGACCGTCTCAGCGGTGGTCTCGGCGACGACATCCTGAACGGCGGCAACGGCGACGACACGCTCGACGGCGGCCCTGGCACCAACATCAACAACGGCGGGATGGGGGTCGACTCCTGCACCGGCCCCACCACCGGCGTCGGTTGCTCCTGACGCCACCGATCGAGGGGCCGCGTGCGCGGACGCCTCGACCTCGTGCCACCGGCATCCGTCTGGGGCACGAGGTCGAGGCGCAACGCCGGGCGAAGGGCGTGATGGGGGGCGATCTCCAGCCCTGCCGTGCAATCCCCTTCGAGGTGGAGGCGCCGGTGTGCAGGCCTGATGGGGGGATTATGGTGGGCTCCATCCATCCCGGGGAGATGGAATAGGCTGAACACGTGTTCCCCTCGATGAGCTAGGAGGTGACCGCCCTGTGCTGAAGGACGCGTTCGGCCGGGTGGCGACCGACCTTCGGGTGTCCCTCACGGACAAGTGCAACCTGCGGTGTACCTACTGCATGCCGCCCGAAGGCCTCGACTGGCTGCCCAACGCCCAGTTGCTGACCGCCGACGAGATCGTCCGCCTGGTCACCATCGGCGTCGAACGCCTGGGCATCACCGAGGTGCGCTACACGGGAGGCGAGCCGCTGCTGCGCCGCGAGCTGGTCGACATCGTCGCCCGCACCGCGGAGTTGCGCCCCAGGCCACAGGTCTCCCTCACCACGAACGGCATCGGCCTGGCCAAGCTCGCCACGTCGCTGGCGGGGGCGGGGCTCGACAGGGTCAACGTCTCCCTCGACACCCTCGACCGCGAGACGTTCAAGCGTCTGGCCCACCGCGACAGGTTCGAGGACGTCATCGCGGGCCTGGAGGCCGCCGACCAGGCGGGCCTGCGGCCGGTCAAGGTCAACACCGTGCTCATGCGCGGCGTCAACGAGCACGAGGCGGTGCCGTTGCTGCGCTTCTGCCTGGACCGCGGATACGAGCTGCGCTTCATCGAGCAGATGCCGCTCGACGCCCAGCACGGGTGGAGCCGCGCCGACATGGTGACGGCCGACGAGATCCTCGCCCTGCTCACCGGGGCCTTCGAGCTGTGCCCCGACGACCTGGAGGAGCGCGGCAGCGCCCCCGCCGAGCGTTTCCTCGTCGACGGCGGGCCGTCCAGGGTCGGTGTGATCGGCTCGGTGACGCGCCCGTTCTGCGGGGCCTGCGACAGGGTGCGGCTGACCGCCGACGGGCAGATCCGCAACTGCCTGTTCGCCAGGGAGGAGTCCGACCTCAAGGTCGCGCTGCGCGACGGCGCCACCGACGAGGAACTGGCCGAGCGCTGGATCGCCGCCGTGCGCGGCAAGCGTCCCGGCCACGGCATCGACGACCCGTCGTTCCTGCAGCCCGTCAGGCCGATGTCGGCCATCGGAGGCTGATCAGCCTCCGGTAGGAGTCGAGGCGCCGGTCGAGATCGTAGGTGTTCATCGTCACCAGCACCTCGTCGGCTCCGGTCCTGTGGACGAGGTCGCGCAGCCGGTGGGCGACCTGCTCCTCGGTGCCGTGGATCTGGCCTTTCAGCGCGTCGTCGAGGTGGCCGCGCTCGCGTTCGGTGAGCGTCATCGCCTGGATCTCCGCCACCGGGCGCAGCGGGGGGAAGACGCCGCGCGTGCGGGAGTAGGCGGTCGCCCACGCCTCGGGCAGCTGCAGCAGGTGCGCGTCGTCGCCGACGGCGATGTTGGCCGCCACGATCACGTACGGTGTGCCCTTCACGTTCTCCCTGTAGCGCCTGACACCCTCCTCCACGCGCCCGCCGCCGATCACCAGCGGCAGCCCGAGCTCGGCGGCGACGTCGGCCCCTGACCCGATCGCCAGCACGAACGCGGGCACCTTCCTGCCCTCGGACGGCATGGCGTGCACCCCGTGCCTGCCGGTGGTGAAGTAGTCCAGCAGTTCCTCGATCTGGGCGCGGAAGTCGTCGGCGTCCTCCTTGCCGTGGCCGAGAGCCCGCCTGATCCCGCCGGTGAACCCGACCGACCTGCCCAGGCCCATGTCGATCCGCCCGGGGTACAGCGCGTCCAGCACGCCGAACTGCTCGGCGACCACGAGCGGCTGATGGTTGGGCAGCATCACCCCGCCGGTGCCGACCCTGATGCGCGAGGTGGCCGCGGCGACGGCGGAGGCCAGCACGGTCGGCGCCGAGCCCGCGACACCGGGCACCGCGTGGTGTTCCGAGACCCAGAACCGGTGGTAGCCGAGCTCTTCGGCCTGCCGGGCGAAGGCGACGGTGTCGCGGAGCGCCTGCGCGGGGTCCTGGCCGTGCCGGACGAGGGACCGGTCGAGAATCGACAACTTTGTCACCTTCGGTGAAACACCTCCGGGCCGGGAGGATTCCCGTCTGTACGGCGTACCCGGTTGTGGAGGCCATCCATGCGGACCCGAACGGCCGGTCGAGGCGCCCGAGCAGCCCGCGCAGGGGGACCGGCTTGGATCGCCGCTCCGGCGGAGGGTCAGCCGTCGAGGACCGTGGACAGGGCCGTCACCGCGTGCGCACGGTGCTCGTCGAGTCTGAGCACCGCCGCGTCGGCGTCCCCTGCCCGCAGCGCGTCGAGCACCCCGCGATGCTCGGTCACGACCCGCTCCCTGTTGCCGCCGTCGCCGTAGTACATCGACCGGTAGGCGTCGGTCGCGTCCCACAGCGTCCTGATCAGCCTGACCAGCCGCGGCATCCCCGAGCACTCGAAGAGCGTCAGGTGGAACACCCTGTTGGCGGCCGCCATCTCCTGCACCTCGCCCGCCGTGGCCGCCCGCTCCACCTCCTCCTGCGCCCGCTCGAGCCGCGCCAGGTCCTCCGCCTCCAGGCGCGGTACGGCCTGCCGTACCGCCTCCTCCTCCAGCAGTTCCCTGATCCGGTAGACCTCGCGCAGATCGTCGAGCGACAGGGTCTCCACGAAGTAGCCGCGATGCGCCTGGTAGGTGACCAGGCCCTCGCCGTGGAGCGTCTTCAGCGCCTCCCGCAGCGGCACCCTGCTGACGTCGAACTCCTCGGCCAGCGCGTCCTGCCTGATCGGGCTGCCGGGGCGCAGCCGGCCCGTGGTGATGGCCCTGCGGAGCTCGCCGAGCACGAACTGCTGGGCTGTGGGCGGCCTGCGCCGTTCCTCAAGCGGGCTCATCGCCCCAATATCTCACGGACCCACGCCGAGTCCCGCCCGAGCTCGGGAGGGGCGAGCCGGTAGGAGGCGGGCGTCGAGCCGAGAGCGACGGGGTTGGCCACCTGACCGTCCACGACCGGCTCGAACCCGAGCGAGGAGGCCAGCGCGAAGGCTCCGGCCACGTCGTTGATCGGCCCGCACGGCACGCCCGCCGCGGTGAGCGCCTCGAACCACTCGTCGGCGGTCCGCGCGGCCAGCGCCGACGACAGCTCGGGCACCAGCACCTCCCGCGCGTCCACTCTGGCCGCGTTGGAGGCGTAGCGGGCGTCGGAGGCCAGGTCGTCGCGTCCGAGCACCGCGCACAGCGCGCGGAACTGCCTGTCGTTGCCCGCGGCGATGACGATCGGCCGGTCGGCCGCCTCGAACACCTCGTACGGGACGATGCTGGGGTGCCGGTTGCCCATCGCGCGCGGCACCACCCCCGCCGCGGCGTAGGCGGAGGCGTGGTTGGCCAGCGCCGACAGCAGCGAGGTCAGCAGCGAGACCTCCACGCGCTGTCCTTGCCCCGTCGTGTCCCTGTGGCGCAGCGCGGCCAGCACCCCGAACGCCGCGTGCAGCCCGGTGATCACGTCGACCAGCGCCACGCCCGTCTTGGTGCCCGGACCCTCGGGCTCGCCCGTCACGCTCATCAGCCCGCCGACCGCCTGCACGACCAGGTCGTAGCCTGGCAGGTCCGCTCCCTTGCCGGCGCCGAACCCGGTCACCGAGCAGTAGACGAGGCCGGGGTTGAGCTCGCGGACCGCCTCGTAGCCCAGTCCGAGGCGTTCCATCGTGCCGGGCTTGAAGTTCTCCACCAGCACGTCCGCCCTGGCCACCAGCGCCCGCGCCACCTCCAGGTCGGCGGGGTCGCGCAGGTCGAGGGCGATCGACCGTTTGTTGCGGTTGACGCCGAGGAAGTAGGTCGCCTGCCCGTCGGCGTACGGCGGGCCCCATGCCCGCGTGTCGTCGCCGCCTTCGGGCCGTTCCACCTTCACCACGTCGGCGCCCAGGTCACCCAGCAGCATCGTGGCGTAGGGGCCGGCCAGCACCCTGCTGAAGTCGGCCACCAGCAGTCCCGACAGCGCTCCTGAAGTCTCCATAGGCAAAGCACCCTATGCTGTGCCATGTTGGATATTCAATATTGGATCCAATTCTTCGGAAGGCTGAACCATGCACCCCACCGCCCTGTTCGCCGTCGACGGCCTGCTGACCGAGGAGGAGCGCGAGATCAGGAGCACCGTCAGGCGCCTGTGCGACCGCGAGCTGCGCCCCAACCTGACCCAGTGGTTCGAGGAGGGCAGGATCCCCGCGCGGGAGCTGGCCCGCACGTTCGGCGAACTCGGCGTCCTCGGCATGCACCTGGAGGGCTACGGCTGCCCCGGCCTCGGCGCGGTCTCCTACGGGCTGGCCTGCCTGGAGCTCGAGGCCGCCGACTCGGGGCTGCGCAGCCTCGTCTCCGTCCAGGGCTCCCTCGCCATGTACGCCATCTGGCGCTACGGCAGCGAGGAGCAGAAGAACGAGTGGCTGCCGGCCATGGCCGCCGGCGAGCGCATCGGCTGCTTCGGCCTCACCGAGCCCGACTTCGGCTCCGACCCCGCCAGGATGCGCGCCAACGCCAAGCGCGACGGCGGCGACTGGGTGCTGAACGGCACCAAGATGTGGATCACCAACGGGTCGGTCTCCGACGTGGCCGTCGTGTGGGCGCAGACCGAGGACGGCATCCGCGGCTTCCTCGTCCCCGCGGGTACGCCCGGCTTCACCACCAGGGACCTCAAGCACAAGATCTCCCTGCGCGCGAGCGTCACCAGCGAGCTGGTCCTCGACGGCGTACGGCTGCCGCAGGAGGCCATGCTGCCCGGCGCCAGAGGACTGTCGGGGCCGCTGCGCTGCCTGAACGAGGCCAGGTTCGGCATCGTGTTCGGCGCGATGGGCGCGGCCCTCGACTGCCTGGAGACGGCGATCGCCTACGCGGGCGAGCGCGAGGTGTTCGCCAGGCCGCTGGCCTCCTTCCAGCTCACCCAGGGCAAACTCGCCGACATGGCGCTCGAGCTGGGCAAGGGGCTGCTGCTGGCCGTCCACCTCGGGCGGCTGAAGGAGGCGGGCACGCTCACGCCCGAGCAGGTGAGCGCGGGCAAGCTCAACAACGTGCGCGAGGCGCTGGAGATCGCCAGGACGTGCAGGACCATCCTGGGCGCCAGCGGGATCACCCTGGAGTATCCGGTGATCAGGCACGCGGTGAACCTGGAGTCGGTGCTCACCTACGAGGGCACCTCCGAGATCCACGCCCTGGTGCTCGGCAAGGCGCTGACCGGCCACGCGGCCTTCGCCTGACCGGCGGTCGGTGCCGGGCGGTCCGGACGGCCTTCGCCTGACGGGCGGTCCGTGCCCGAAGGCGCGGGCGGCCGTCGTCGTGCCCGCGCAGCCGTGGTGCACGACGGCGGCCACCTGCGCCGGCGTCGTGCACCACGACGGCGGCCACCCGGCCGGGCAGCTGCCGCCTGCCGAAGCCCGCCCGCACCGGCGGTGCGCCGGCGTCCGGGGACGCCACCGACTCGGCCCGGTGCGGGCGTTCGGCCGACGTCAGGAGCTCGTGAGGATGACGAGTTGCTGGGTCGCTCGGGTCATCGCGACATAGCGGTCGACCGCTCCTTCGATGCCCTCGCCGAACGCCTCCGGATCGATGAGGACGACCAGGTCGAACTCGAGCCCCTTCGACAGCTCCGGGGTCAGCGACCGGACGCGGGACGTCCCAGGGAACGTGGGATCGCCGATGACGCAGGCGATCCCGTCGGCGTGCGCGGCGAGCCAGGTGTCGAGGATCGAGTCGAGCTCCGAGGCGGATCCGTGGACGACGGGCACGTCGCCGGCGCGGATGGAGGTCGGCACGTTGGCGTCCGGGAGCACGGCCCTGATGACCGGCTCGGCTTCCGCCATGATCGCTTCCGGCGTGCGGTAGTTGACGCTCAGGGAGGCCAGGTTGATCCGGTCGAGCCCGACCCGCTCCAGCCGTTCCTGCCACGACTCCGTGAACCCGTGCCTGGCCTGGGCACGATCCCCCACGATGGTGAAGCTCCGTGACGGGCACCGCAGCAGCAACATCTGCCACTCCGCGTCGGTCAGCTCCTGGGCCTCGTCCACGACGATGTGCGCGAACGGGCCGGCGAGCAGGTCCGAGTCGATGGTGGGCAGCTCGGACTCGTCGACCAGATTTCGCTGGAAGTCTGCTCGGCGCAGCTGCGTCACGAGGCCTTCGCCGTCGTCGTCGGCCTCGATCAGGTTGTCGACGACCTCGGCCATGCGCTCGCGCTGGGCGGCGAGAGCGGCTTCCTGCCGGCGCTTGCGTCGTGACGCCTCGGGATCGCCGAGCCGCTGCCGCGCCGCGTCCAGCAGCGGCAGGTCGGAGACCGTCCAGGCCTGGGCGTCCTCGCGCTGCAGCTTGCGAATCTCGTCGGGGCTGAGCCAGGGAGCGCACATCTGCAGGTAGGCGGGCACCGACCACAGGTCGCCGACGAGGTCGGCCGCCTCGATCAGCGGCCACGCGCGGTTGAACGTCGTCAGCAGCTCCCTGTTCTGCAGCAGCGACTTGCGCAGCAGGTTCTCCGGCGCGTCGCCGTCGTGCTTGTCCACCAGGATCGTGAGCAGCTCCTCCCAGATCTGGTCGCGTGCCTCGTTGTGCGGAGTACCGGGTTCCGCTGCTTCGAACGCCTCGGCCCAGTCGTCGGCGCTCAGCCAGATGTCGGACCAGTGGGTCGTGACCGTCATCCCCTTGGTGGGCGGGTTCTCGTAGAACCTGACGGCCGGCTCGATCGCCTTCACCAGGTTCGCGGACGACTTCAGGCGGGCCACGTCCGGGTCGGTCTCGATCGCTGCCGCGGCTCCCTCGGCGACGAGGTCCCGCAGGGTGCAGGTCTGCACCCCCTCCTCCCCGAGGCTGGGCAGGACGTCGGCGACGTAGGCCAGGTACGGCTGGTGCGGGCCGACGAACAGCACGCCGCCCCGGCGGTGACCGAGGCGAGGGTCGGAGTAGAGGAGGTAGGCGGAGCGGTGCAGGGCGACGACGGTCTTGCCCGTTCCAGGACCGCCGTCGACGACGAGAGCGCCGCGGGATCCCGCGCGGATGATGGCGTCCTGGTCGGCCTGGATGGTGCCCAGCACGTCTCGCATCCGGGGTGACCGGTGGCTGCCCAGGCTGGCGATGAAGGCGGACTGGTCGTCGAGCGCGGCGTGCCCTTCGAACCCGTCCGAGGTGAACACCTCGTCCCAGTAGTCGCTGATCCGGCCGCGGGTCCAGCGATACCTGCGGCGGCTTGCCAGGCCCATCGGGTTGGCGTGGGTGGCTCCGAAGAACGGCTCGGCAGCGGGGGAGCGCCAGTCGAGCAGCAGCCGACGACCCGTGCTGTCGGTGAGGCCGAGTCGTCCGATGTACACGGGCTCGGGGTCGTCCGCGCTGACGATGTGCCCGAGGCACAGGTCCAAACCGAAGCGACGCAGGGCGCGCAGGCGACCGGTCAGCCGGTGGACCTCCAGGTCCCGGTCCATCGCCTGCCTGCCTTTGCCGCCCGGGGCCCTGCGCTCGGCGTCGAGGCGGTCGGACAGCTCGGCGATCGACTGCTCGAGGCTCGCCGCGATGGCCGCGAAGTGCTGCTCGTCGCCGGCGATCAGCGCCGGGTCGGCCTTGGGCGCGAGGTTGTCGGGAAGGTCGAACGCGCTGGTGGTCAAGGGGTTCACGTCATTGGCTCCGATCTGCGGTCGCTTGCGACCATGACGCGCGCGGCAAGGCGCCTGGACCGGCGTGACGAACCTGGGAGCCATGACGAGACATGGACCCCGTGGCCGTCGCCGGTTCAGGTCGCCAGAGCTTGCACGTACTCGTGTTCTGGGTCCTGGCTCGACTGTCCCGCGTGGGTCACGCGGACACAGGCGGCCTTTCTCGGCTGATCGCGTCGACCAGCAGCGTCGCGGCCACCGTGGCTCCGTCGACGCGGATCGTGCCGGCCACGGCGGCCGCTCGTGCGCGGGTCTCGGGGGCGAAGTCAGGCGGCGCGCACATCCGCACCTCCGCGCCCAGCGCCCGCAACCGCATCGCGAGACCCACCATGGGTTCGACGTCCCCGCGCGACCCGTACGACACCAACAACACGCGCACTTCGCATCCCCGTTTCCGCAGCTTCTGGCCTTCGGCCGACGATTCTGCGGCATGACCCGGGTCTTGCCGCAAGCCCCCCGGTGCGCTATACGTTGAGAGTGGAAAGGAGCGGGCACTCCCCTTTCCCTCATCGTCGGCTGTGGACGGCCGGCCCTTCACGAGGCGGCGGCGCGCCACACGCGCCGGTCCCGTCGGCGCAACCGCGAAACGAGAAGCTCTCCACCCTCCCCAGCGAGGCCGGCTCGAACGTCGTCGAGAGCGCCGCCACGCCGACGGAGTTCGTCGCCGCGCCGCACGCGCGCTGGGCGGAGCCCGCCGAACGCGTGCACGCTACCGTGCGATCACCAGTCGCCGCCGGCCGGGAGGGTCGGCTCGACCCGCCCCGCCGGGACCCGCCGCCAGGGACGGGCCGCCGTGGACCCGTGTGATCATCCCGGTGAACACCGTACGGTGTGACACATGGGGCATGACGCGATCATTCTCGCGGGCGGCGCGGCCAGCAGGATGGGTGGCAGGGACAAGCCGGGGCTTCGCCTCGGCGGCAGGACTCTCCTGGAGCGGGTCGCCGCCGCCGTGCCGGACGCCGGCCGCCTGGTCGTGGTGGGCCCCTCGCGTGATCTTCCCCGCGCGGTCTTCACCCGTGAGGAGCCGGTGGGCGGCGGACCCGTCCCCGCGCTGCGGGCGGGCCTGGCGCTGGTGCGGGCCCCGTGGGTGGCGCTGCTCGCGGGCGACCTGCCGCTCATGGCGCCCGAACACGTGAAGGCCCTGCTGGAGGCCGCCGCCCGGGAGGAACGCGGGCAGCGGGCCGGCGCGGTGCTGCTCGACGACGGCGGCCGTGAGCAGTGGCTGGCCGGGGTCTGGCGCGCCGCCCCGCTGCGCGCGGCGCTCGACGGGTACGAGGGCCGTTCCCTGCACGGCCTGCTCGCCCCCCTCGACCCTGTACGGCTGCGCCTGCCGGGCACTCCCTGGCTCGACTGCGACACTATGGACGATCTCAGAAAGGTGGCACAGATGAACGTGTTGGCCGAGTGGACCGCGCTGGCCTGCAAGGAACTGGGTGTCGACCCCGCCAGGGTCGACAGGGACCTCATCCTGGAGTTGACGAAGGAGGTCGCCCACGGCGTCGCCCGGCCCGCCGCCCCCCTCACCGCCTATCTGCTCGGCCTCGCACAGGGCGCGGGAACGGCGCCCGGCGACGCCGTCGAACGCCTCACAAGACTGGCCCGTAACTGGGAACGTGCCACGACAGAGACCTTGACCGACGACTGAAGATCAGGGTCAAGCTGAAGATTTCCTGTGAACCCGCCGGCAAACGATTTTGGGAAAGCACGCCTATCCGACCGGCGGGCCGGAACGAAATTAAGGGAGAAAAGGGCGATGCCGGGTGGTTACGGGGGCAAACCACCCGGCATCGCTTCATCGGCGTTCCGACGGGGGCCCGGAACGCCGGCACCAGCACTCCGACGGGGGACCGGAGCGCTTGGCTAAAGCGTACACCTACAACCCGTGGGATGCGTCAAGACTTAGTCACGACCCGATCTCGCGTCGGTGATGCGGTATCTCGTCTTGGTCAGGAGCAGGGGTGGAAAAGGTCGGAGGCGGGGCATCTCTTCCTCGCTCATTGGCGCCGATAACGGCTATGTATGGCAAAAAGATCGCGCCCGCGATGAACAGCAGCCGGTACGGCCACGGCACCGGCACCACGACCGCCAGGATCAGGCAGATCGTGCGGATGCCCATCTGGATGAGATAGATCTTCTCCCGGCGGTTGATGTCCGCGCTGAGGGACGGCCGGGCGTCGGTCACCCGGTGCACGTCCTTCTTGCGCCGCCAACCCCTCACGTCTTCCACCGTAGACCTCGGACGGCGCGGGCGCGATGAGCCCCATGGACGGTACGGCCGGTCATGCGATCATGGCTTTCAGGTAAGGGAGGAGCAGCTATGTCGGATCGAACGTACCGGGTGACCGAGATAGTCGGCACTTCGGGGGAGAGCCTCGACCACGCCATCCGCAACGGCATCCGCAGGGCCTCGGAGACGCTGCGTCACCTCGACTGGTTCGAGGTCACGGAGATCCGCGGGCACATCGACCAAGGGGAGATCGCCCACTACCAGGTGGGCATGAAGGTCGGCTTCAGGCTGGAGGACGCCTGATCTCTGTCGCCGTTCCGTGCGGGACGTGACTTCGCCGGGCCCTCGGGGCATACTCCGGTACCAACGGGGCTCGGCGAAGGGATCATGTGATGACACCGCTCCTCGGCGCCCGGCCGCGGGCGTTACGCAGAGCGCTGGCCGCTCTGGCGCTGGCCGTACCGCTGGTGGCCGCGTGTTCGGGCGGGCAGGAGCCGGCCGCGCAGGACCCGGCCGCCAGGGCGGACACCGAGACCGCGCCGGCCGAGCCCGTGCAGGCCGCTTCCAGGCCCGTCCTGCGGCAGACGGCCGACGAGGTCGCCCGCACCAGCGCCGGCATCAGGCAGCTCGACGACCTGCCGATGTACGAGATGACCTTCTACGGCGGCTACGACGCCGAGGCGCCGCTCACCGAGGACGAGCTCGCCCGCAAGGCCGAGGGCTGGGCGTGCTCGCTGTACCACCGCGGCACGGAGTTCGGCCGCAACTTCGACTGGGACCCCGACCCGGCGATCGTCGTGCGCGCCGACCCGCCGGACGGCTACGCGTCGCTGTCGGTCGTCGACGCCGTCTACCTGCTCGGCAAGACGGGTCCCGCGAACCTGAGCGATCCCGGCCAGCGGCGCAGGCTCGGCCACGCCGTGCTCGCCCCCTTCGACGGCATGAACGAGAAGGGGCTGGCGGTCGGCATGGCGTCGACGCCCAACGCCGACCTGCCGGCCCCCATGAAGGGCAAACCCACGCTCTCCAGCGTGCGCATCATGCGGGTGCTGCTCGACAGGGCGGCCACCGTGGACGAGGCGGTGGCGCTGATGCGCGGCTACAACATCGACTTCAGCGGCGGGCCCCAGGTGCACTACCTGATCGCCGACAGGAGCGGCGCCTCCGCCGTGGTCGAGTTCGGCAAGGGCAGGATGAACGTCAGCAAGGACCGCGTGCTGACCAACTGGAGCGTCGTCAGCGGCACGCCCGACGACCGGTACAAGATCCTCTCCAGGACCATCGACTCCCCGGCCGACGGCCTCGACCTGCTGAAGAGCGTCGCCCAGAGCCACACCCGCTGGTCGGTGGTCTACGACCTGAAGGCCGGCACGGCCAGGCTGGTCACGGCCAAGCGCTGGGGGAAGGTGCACACGCTGTCGATCGCCCGCCCGCAGGGCTGAGCCCCGCGGGCGGACCGAAGGCCGGGCGAACGGTCAGTTCGCCTGGCTGACCGTCGACATGTTGAAGTCCGGCACCCTGACCGGCGGCATGATCGTGCGGCTGAAGTAGTCGTTCCACTCACGCGGCAGCGTCTGCCGGCTCTCGCCGACCTCGGTCAGCCGGCCGAGCAGGTCGACGGGGCTCTCGTTGAACCTGAAGTTGTTCACCTCGCCGACCACTTCGCCGTGCTCGACCAGGTAGACGCCGTCACGGGTCAGGCCGGTCAGCAGCAGTGTCTGCGGGTCGACCTCGCGGATGTACCACAGGCAGGTCACCAGCAGCCCACGCTCGGTCGAGGCGATCATCTCCTCCAGCGACCTGCCACCCTCGCCACCCCGCATGATCAGGTTGTCGATCGCGGGGGTCACGGGCAGGCCGCTCAGCTCCGCCGAGTACCGGGTCTGCAGCAGAGCCGACAGCGTGCCGTCCCTCACCCAGTCGGTCACCGCGAGCGGCAGCCCGTTGTCGAAGACCGAACTGCGGCGGCTGGCCGCGTGCGCGGTCACGAACGGCGCGCACTGCACGCCGGGGGCGGCGGGGTCGCTGCTCAGCGTGATGGGCAGCTGGGACAGCCGCTCGCCGACGCGGGTGCCGCCGCCGGCCTTGGAGAAGACCGTGCGGCCGTCGAGCGCGTCGCGGGCGCCCGCCGACCAGAACATGTAGATCATCAGGTCGGCGACCGCGCTCGGCGGCAGCAACGTCTCGTACCGGCCCGCGGGCAGGTCGATCCGGTTCTTCGCCCACTCGAGGCGCTGGGCGAGCGTGGAGTCGAGCGCGGCCACGTCGACGTCGGAGAAGTCGCGGGTGGCCACGCCCGTCCAGGCCGAGCGCTTGAGGTCGGCCGACTTGGCGTTCAGCTCCAGGCGGCCCGTCGGCTGGTCGTGGCGCAGCCGCAGGCCCTTCGACGAGCCGACGAACGACGTCGTCAGCGTGTGCTCGGCGAAGCCGTACAGCTTCCTGCCGCCCGCCTCGGCCGCGGCGAACGTCTCGCCGAGCGCCGGCGCGAAGTCGCCGAACACGCCGATCGAGGTGGGCAGCACGGGCTCGGCCCAGGCGGCGCTCGACCCCGCGCCCTCGAGCAGCGGCCTGGCGTCCTCGGCCGGCTGGGCCTCGCGCGCCGCCTCGTCGGCCGCGGCGACCACCTCGGCGAGCTGCTCGGGCCGTACCGCGGCGCGGGAGACCACGCCGACGCCCGCGCCCACGATCGAGATCACGGTCAGCTGCGACGACCTGGCGACGCCGTTGGTGGTCAGCGTGTTGCCCGCGAAGCGCAGGTTGGCCGTCGAGCCCTCGTCCGCGATCACGACGCAGTCGTCGGCCTGTGAGAGCTCCAGCGCCCTCTCGACCATTTCCTGAGGAGACGTCACTTTCCACCCTCCTGGACGGTGTTGAGGATCCTGACGCCGCGGAACAGCGCCGAGGGGCAGCCGTGGCTGACCGGGGCGACCTGGCCGGGCTGGCCCTTGCCGCAGTTGAAGGCGCCGCCGAGCACGTAGGTCTGCGGCCCGCCCACGGCCTCCATCGAGCCCCAGAAGTCCGTCGTGGTCGCCTGGTAGGCGAAGTCGCGCACCTGGCCCGCGAGGGCGCCGTTCTCGATGCGGAAGGCCCGCTGCCCGGTGAACTGGAAGTTGTAGCGCTGCATGTCGATCGACCAGCTCTTGTCGCCGACGATGTACAGGCCGCGCTCGACGCGGCCGATCAGCTCCTCGGTCGAGGGGCCCGCGGGATCCGGCTTGAGCGAGACGTTGGCCATGCGCTGGATCGGCATGTGGCCGGGCGCGTCGGCGAAGGCGCAGCCGTTGCTCGCGCCCAGGCCCTTCATCAGCGCCATCCTGCGGTCGAGCTGGTAGCCGACCAGGATGCCGTCCTTGACGATGTCGAACTCTCGCGTGGCCACGCCCTCGTCGTCGTAGCCGATCGTCGACAGGCCGTGCTCGACCGTGCGGTCGCCGGTGACGTTCATGACCGGCGAGCCGTAGACGAGCGAGCCGAGCTGGTCGAAGGTGGCGAAGCTGGTGCCGGCGTAGGCCGCCTCGTAGCCGAGGGCGCGGTCGAGCTCGGTGGCGTGGCCGATCGACTCGTGGATCGTCAGCCACAGGTTGGACGGGTGGATCACCAGATCGTGGTCGCCCGCCTCGACCGAGGGCGCGGCCAGCTTCTCGGCCAGCAGCTCGGGAAGCGCGGCCAGCTCGGACTGCCAGTCGTAGGAGCCGTCGGTGAGGTACTCGTAGCCGCGGCCGACGGGCGGCGCGATCGTCGACATGTCGTCGAACCCGCCCGCGGAGGCCTTCATCGCGTTGAGCTCGGGATGCAGCCGCACGCGCTGCTGGGTGGTGACCGTGCCGGCGGTGTCGGCGTAGAACTTCTGCTCCTTCACCTGCAGGAGCCTGGCGCTGACGTGGTCGGCGCCCTTCAGCAGTCCCGCCGACCAGTCGGCCAGCAGCGCCACCTTCTCCTTCTGCGGCACCGCGAACGGGTCGATCTCGTAGGCGGAGACCCAGGTGACCTCGCCGTGGACCGGCTCGGGCGCCAGCTCGATGGGCTCCCTGTTGATCGGGGCGCTCACCTCCGCGACCTTGACGGCCTGCGCCGCGACGTCCGCGGCCGCCTCGGGGGTGAGAATCAGGCCCGCGGCGAAGCCCCACGTGCCGTTCTTGACCACCCGTACGGCGTAGCCGAGATCGTCGGCGTCCACGGCCCCCTCGAGCCGCGCGTCGTAGAGGGAGAGGGACTCGGCTCGCACGCGCTCCAGCCTGAAGTCGGCGTGGGAGGCGCCGAGGTCGCGGGCGCGCTGAAGTGCGGCGTCCGCGAGCTGCCTGAGCGGCAGGGCGAGGAAATCGGCATCGATCTGGCGCATGTCAACGATCCTAGCCCTGTGATCTTGTGCCTCCCGGACAACGGGATACCGGCCGGTAAGAGATAGCGTCAGGTCTCATGGCACGCTCTGTACTCGTCACCGGAGGCAATCGCGGCATCGGCCTCGCGATCGCCCGCGAACTGGCCGCGGCAGGCGACAACGTCGCCGTCACCTACCGATCAGGGGAGCCGCCCGAGGGGCTGTTCGGCGTCCGCTGCGACGTGACCAGCTCGGAGGACGTCGAGGCCGCCTTCGCCAAGGTGGAGGCCGAGCAGGGCCCCGTCGAGGTGCTCGTCTCGAACGCGGGCATCACCAAGGACACCCTGCTGGCGATGATGAAGGAGGACACCTTCACCGACGTCATCGACGCCAACCTCACCGGCGCCTACCGGGTCGCCAAGCGCGCGATCAGGCCCATGATGAAGCTCAAGCGCGGCCGCATCATCCTCATCTCCTCCGTCGTCGCGATGTCCGGCCAGGCGGGACAGGCCAACTACGCCGCCTCCAAGGCAGGCCTCATCGGCTTCGGCCGCTCCCTGGCCCGCGAGTACGGCTCGCGCGGCATCACGGTCAACGTCGTCGCCCCCGGCTTCGTCGAGACCGACATGACCGCCGACCTCGACCACGAGGCGATCGTCAAGAACATCCCGCTGGGCCGCCAGGCGGCGCCCGCGGAGATCGCGCGCGTCGTCCGCTTCCTGGCCGGCGACGACGCCTCCTACATCACCGGGGCAGTGATCCCCGTCGACGGCGGACTCGGAATGGGGCACTGATCATGGGCATCCTCGAAGGCAAGCGCATCCTCGTCACCGGCGTCCTCACCGACGCCTCCATCGCCTTCTCCGTGGCCAAGCTGGCCCAGGAGCAGGGCGCCACGGTCGTGCTGACCGGGTTCGGCCGGCTGTCGCTGGTCGAGCGCATCGCCAAGCGGCTCCCGCAGACGCCGCCGGTGATCGAGCTCGACGTCCAGAACGACGAGCACCTCGACACCCTGGCGGCCCGCGTCGGCGAGCACGTCGACGGCCTCGACGGCGTCGTCCACTCCATCGGCTTCGCCCCGCAGACCGCGCTCGGCGGCAACTTCCTCAACACCACGTGGGAGGACGTCGCCACCGCGCTGCACATCTCCACCTACTCCTACAAGTCGCTCGCGGTGGCCTGCCTGCCGCTGATGAAGGAGGGCGGCTCCGTCGTCGGCCTCGACTTCGACGCCAGCAAGGCGTGGCCGGTCTACGACTGGATGGGCGTGGCCAAGGCGGGCCTGGAGTCGGCTAACCGCTACCTGGCCCGCGACCTCGGCAAGCAGGGCATCAGGGTGAACCTGGTGGCCGCGGGGCCGCTGCGCACGATGGCCGCCAAGTCCATCCCCGGCTTCAAGGAGTTCGAGGACAGCTGGCCGGAGAAGGCGCCGCTCGGCTGGGACCTGGCCGACACCGAGGTGGCCGCCAAGGCGTGTGTGGCGCTGATGTCCGACTGGTTCCCCGCCACCACCGGCGAGATCGTCCACGTCGACGGCGGCGTCCACGCCATGGGCGTCTAGGTTCCCGCGCGTAGTCTCCGGCGTGTGGTCCCGTCCGTCGCGGAGGGCGTGGCGGCCACCGGATCATCGGTGGCCGCCGCCTCGCGCGGTCAGGCCAGGCGGTGGCGGCCGCCGCTCACGCGCACCGGCTCGAACGGGATCGACTCGCCGCGGTCGTCACGGCCGCGGCGCGACTGCATCACCCTGGCCGCCAGCACCGCCGAGGCCAGCAGCACGGCCGTCAGCGCCGTTCCGAGCACGTCGGAGTCGGGCTCGGTCGGCCGTACGACCCGGCCGCCGATGTGGTCGGACAGCTTCTCGGAGAACGGGCCTGGCCACAGCAGTTCCACCCGGGGATCGTCGGGGTCGACGGGCTCGGGCTCGGCCGTGACGACCTCGTCGGTGCTCTGCATGAGCTGGGGCCTGCTCATGGGCGGGGTTGCCGGCTCGACGGGCAGCGTCTTGGAGTCCTTGCGCCGCTTGGCGGGCGGGGCGCTCGGCGAGGGCGAGGGGCCGGAGGTGGCCTTCGGCGCGGCCGAGGGCCGGGGCGCCGGCTCGCCGACCGGGCTCAGCACGCCCTCGCCTTCACAGGCCAGGGCCGGCAGGCAGACGTCCTCCAGCGTGCTCGACACCAGGCCGCCGTCGCCGGCCGGTGGCCGCTCGTCACGCTGGCCGCCGGGGGAGCGGGTGGAGGCGGGCGCGGGCTTGTCGGTGGGCGCGACCTCGCCCACGGGGGCCAGGACGGTGCCCGCGGCCTTGTCCACGCCCTCGGTCACCGGGCTGAGCGCGTTGCCCGTGACGCCGTCGACCGCGTCGGTGACGCCGTCGACCAGGTCGCACACCCCGTTGGTCACGCCGGACAGCAGCCCGCCGCCGCGCTCGCAGTCGCGCGCCTGCGCCGCGGCGGACCCCGCACTCATCGGGAGCGCGGCCAGCGCCAGCGCGAGGAGGCCGGCCGAGACCGCGGTTCTGCGGCGTCCTACGCCCATCTACCCCTCCTGTGTTGTTCGCCCGATGGATAGCTTTGTGGAGTCGGAGCCGATTTCCACGCAAAGTTACGATTCGATATCGACTAGTGATACGCGAGGGTGACTCTCGTTCTGTCGGCCCCCGATGCGCTATGGAGACGATCAGCCTACTCACGTTGATCGTCTCGGCGCACGCCCGTATTACCGGGCCCGCGCGGCGCTCAGTCGACGGAGGAGACGTCGTCGAGCGCCTCGCGGATCTCGCGCGGCAGCACCACGTCCTCCGACAGCAGGATGCCGCTCAGCTGAGCGTGGGTGCGGGCGCCGACGATCGCCGAGGAGACTCCCGGCTGGTCGCGCACCCACGACAGGGCGACCGACAGCGGGGAGACGCCCAGCCCCTCCGCGGCCGTCGTGACCGACTCCACCACCCTGCGGCAGCGCTCGTCCAGGTAGGGGCGGACGAAGTCGGCGAAGTGCGGCGTGGCCGCTCGAGAGTCGGCCGGGACGCCGGTGCGGTACTTGCCCGTCAGCACGCCCCTGCCGAGCGGCGACCAGGCCAGCACTCCCGCGCCCACGTGGTCGGCCGCGGGCAGCACCTCGCGCTCGGGGTCGCGGGCCAGCAGCGAGTACTCCACCTGCGCCGCGGTGATCGGGATCCGGCCGGGGGTGGCGCGCTGCGTCACGGCGGCGGCGGCCAGCTGCCAGCCGGCGTAGTCGCACACGCCCGCGTAGACCGCCCTGCCGGAGGCGACGATCGCGTCGAGGGCCGCCAGCGTCTCGTCCAGCGGGACCTCGGGGTCGTAGGTGTGCAACTGCCACAGGTCGACGTAGTCGACGCCGAGCCGGGTGAGGGAGGCGTCGATGGCGGCGATGAGATGGCGCCGCGAGGCGTCGCGCGGACGCCGCGCGGCCGGGGTGAGCACGGCCTTGGTGGAGATGACCAGTTCCGAACGTGGCACCGCGTCCCTGAGCAGCCGCCCGAGCAGCCGCTCGGCGTCGCCGCCCGTGTAGACGTCGGCCGTGTCGATCAGGTTGCCGCCGACCTCGGCGAAGGTGCGCAGCTGAGCGGCCGCGTCCTCGGCGTCGGTGTCCCTGCCCCACGTCATCGTGCCGAGGCCGAGACGGGACACCGAAAGGCCGCTCCGACCGACATAGCGTTGTTCCATGAAGCTCTGGCGCTCCCATCTGTCGATCTCGGCCAGGAATTCGGCCAGGCTACCGTCAGCCCAGGCAAAGAAACGTGATCGACGCCTGCAAGACTTGTCTCATGGCGACCGTCCTCCTGGCCAGACACGGCCTCACCGCTCTGACCGGTCCCGTCCTCGCCGGCTGGACCCCTGACGTTCATCTCAGCGACGCCGGAGGCGCGCAGGCCAAGGCGCTGGCCGAGCGGCTGGCCGCGGTACGGCTGGACGCCATCGTCTCGAGCCCGCTCGATCGCTGCCAGGAGACCGCCCAGGCCGTGGCGGACGCGAGGGACCTGGAGATCCAGACCGACGACAGGTTCGGCGAGTGCGGCTACGGCGAATGGACGGGACGCCCGCTGAAGGAGCTGGCCAAGGAGCCCCTGTGGCAGGTCGTCCAGTCCCACCCGAGCGCGGCGGTCTTCCCCGGGGGAGAGGCGCTGGCCGACGTGCAGCACCGCGCGGTGGCCGCGGTGCGTGACTGGAACGAGCGGGTCGGGGAGAAAGGCGTCTACCTGGCCTGCACGCACGGTGACGTCATCAAGGCGATCGTGGCCGACGCTCTCGGGCTCCACCTCGATCAGTTTCAGCGCATAACTGCTGATCCGGCCTCCGTAACGATCATTCGTTATACCCCCTTGCGTCCCTTTGTTCTCAGGCTTAACGATGTGGGGGAATTGCGGCTTCCTGAGGGTTCGGAGGAGAAAGACGGGGGAGAAAACATCACCGGGAGCGATGCCGCCGTCGGCGGCGGACCAGGAACCACGTAAGGTCGGGCTATGCCGGTCTTCGACTACGACCCACCAGAGAGGTTCGTGGCGGGTGCCTTGGGGCAGCCGGGGGCACGGATCTTCTTCCTGCAGGCCAGGGCCGAGGGCAGACTGACCACGGTCGCCCTCGAGAAGCTGCAGGTCGCCGCCCTCGCCGGCAAGCTCGAGGAGCTGCTCGACGAGGTGCTCAGACGCAGTGGGGGCACCGCCCACGTGCCGGCCGTCGCGCCCGCCGATCTCGCCGACAACGCGCCGCTCGACCAGCCGATCACCGAGGACTTCAGGGTCGGCACGATGGCGCTGGCATGGGATCCCGACAGGGACCAGGTCGTGATCGAGGCCCAGGAGATCATCGACGAGGAAGACCTGGAAGCGCCGGAGCCCTGCATGTTGAGGGTCCACATCAGCGCGGGCGCCGCCAGGGCCTTCTCCCAGCGAGCGTTGAAGATCGTGGCGCAGGGCCGCCCGCCCTGCCCGCTGTGTGGTCAGCCACTCGACGCCGAAGGCCACATCTGCGTGCGCCTGAACGGCTACCGCGGAGGTGAGGTCGCTACGTGAGCGTGCCCGAGCGCGAGCTTGAAGATCTCCGCTACGACGAGGAGGCCGCCCTCAGCCTCCTCAGAGAAGGCAGGCTGGAGGTGGCGGGCCGGCTGGTCGAGGCGACCAACATGACGCTCTATTGCGGTATCACGCTCGGGGGACGCTCGGCGGCCTGCGTCTACAAGCCGGTGCGCGGCGAGCGCCCGCTGTGGGACTTTCCCGACGGCACCCTGGCCGCCCGCGAGGTGGCCGCATACGAGGTGTCCAGGGCGACGGGCTGGCAGATCGTGCCGCCCACGGTCTACCGCGAGGGGCCCTTCGGCCCCGGCATGTGCCAGCTGTGGATCGACACCGACCAGGAGACGGACCTGATGAGCCTGATCCGCAGCCGCCACCCCGCGCTGCGGAAGATGGCCGTCTTCGACGCGGTCGTCAACAACGCCGACCGCAAGGGCGGTCACCTGCTGCCCCTGCCGGACGGCGAGACCATCTACGGCGTCGACCACGGCGTCTGCTTCTCCGCCGAGGACAAGCTCCGCACCGTGCTGTGGCAGTGGCGCGGCAAGACGCTCCCGCGTGAGGTCGTCGGCGTGCTGGCCAAGCTGGAGCGCGACCTCGAGTCCGGCCCGCTGGGCCGCCGCCTGCGCGAGCTGCTCACCCTCGCCGAGGTGGAGGCCACGTGGACCAGGGTCAGGCGGCTGCTCGACACCGGCGTGCACCCCTACCCCTCGGAGGACTGGCCCGCGATTCCCTGGCCGCCCATATAGGTAGTCTGTCCGCGTGTGTACGGTCATCGTGCGGACGGGTGAGCCGCTGACTCTGCTGGGCGTGCGTGACGAGTTCGCCGATCGGCCGTGGGAGGGCCCAGGCGAGCACTGGCCCGAGTATCCAGGCGTCGTCGGCGGGCGCGACCTCAAGGCCGGAGGCACGTGGCTGGCGGCCCTGCCGTCCCGTGACCGCGTCGCCGCGCTGCTCAACGGGCGCGGGCTGCCCGCCGACGAGCGGACCAAGATCTCCAGAGGCGAGCTGCCGCTGCGCGCCGTCGTGGCAGGCGGCATGCCGGAGGTCGACCTGCCCCGCTACGACCCCTTCCACCTGGTGCTCGCCGGCCGGTCAGGCGCCCGCATGTGGTCGTGGGACGGCGAGCGCCTGACGGCCGCCGGCCTGCCTGTGGGCACCAGCGTCATCGTCAACAGCGGTCGGGACGACGACCCGAAGGCGGTCGAACTGCGCCCGCTGTTCGCCGCCGCCGCAGACTGGCACGACCTCGTCGAGGCGGCCACCGTACGGCACGAGCTTCCTGACGGCCGCGTCTACGCCTCGCTGTCGGCCACGCTGGTCACCGTGGGCGGCGGAGGGCTCGGCTACGAGTTCTCCGATCTCAGCAGGTGGAATGCGGTGCGGCTGCCTCGCGTTGATCGTGGTGTTTCCCGAGACGGATAAGGTCAAAGCATGCGATCGTGGTCTGCCCCTGATGTTCCCGGCCTGCCCGGCACCGCCGTACCTCTGAGGTTGTATGACACCGCGGCGCGCCAGGTGCGGCTGACCGAGCCGGGCGCCACCGCCAGGATGTACGTGTGCGGCATCACACCCTACGACGCCACGCACCTCGGCCACGCCAACACCTACCTCGCCTTCGACCTGGTGAGCCGGGTGTGGAGGGACGGCGGCCACGAGGTCCACTTCACGCAGAACGCCACCGACGTGGACGACCCGCTGCTGGAGCGGGCCGAGCAGACCGGGCAGGACTGGCGTGAGCTGGCCGAGCGGGAGATCGAGCTGTTCAGGACGGACATGCGGGCGCTGCGCATCCTGCCGCCACGCGAGTACGTCGGCGTGACCGAGGTCGTCGACCAGGTCGCCGACCTGATCGAGCAGCTGGCCGACAAGGGCCTCACCTACACCGTCGACGGAGACGTCTACTTCAGCGTCGCCGACGCCCCCAAGTTCGGCGAGGTGTCGGGCTACGGCCGCGAGGAGATGCTGACGCTGTTCGGCGAGCGCGGCGGCGACCCCGACCGTCAGGGCAAGCGCGACCCGCTCGACTGGCTGCTGTGGCGGGCCGAGCGGCCCGGCGAGCCCTCGTGGCCCTCCCGGTTCGGGCCCGGCCGTCCCGGCTGGCACGTGGAGTGTACGGCGATCGCCCTGGCCAACCTGGGCGCCGGCTTCGACGTCGCGGGCGGAGGGTCCGACCTGATCTTCCCCCACCACGAATGCGGCGCCTCCGAAGGCTACGCGGCCAGCGGCGAGTGGCCGTTCGCCAAGTTCTACACGCACGCGGGCATGGTGGCGCTCGACGGCGAGAAGATGTCGAAGTCGCGTGGCAACCTGGTGTTCGTCTCCAAGCTGAGGGTCGAGCACGACCCGATGGCCGTCAGGCTGGTGCTGCTGGCCCACCACTACCGCGCCGACTGGGAGTACACCGACGACCAGCTGACCGCGGCCGAGACCAGGCTGGAGCGGTGGCGGGCCGCCGTCGCGCTGCCGGCCGCGCCCCCGGCCGACCAGCTGCTGGCCACGGTGCGCGAGCGGATGGCCGACGACCTCGACGCGCCGGGCGCGCTGGCCGCCCTCGACGCGTGGGCCGCCACGGCCCTGGCCGAGGGCGGCACCGACACCGCCGCGCCCCGCCTGGTGCGCGACCTGGCCGACGCGCTGCTCGGCGTGGAGCTCTAAAGGGCCTCGCCCGCCGTCACGAGGGCGGCCGACATGTTGCGCTCCATCATGCGCAGCGCGGCCGCCCCCAGGTCCTCGTGGATGGCGGCCACGCAGTCGGTCGGCACCGTGATGGCGAAGTGCCTGACGTAGGCGTCGAGCGCGCTGTAGAGGACGCACTGCTCGGTCACCTGGCCCGTCAGCACCACCGACCCCACCCCGTGGCGCAGCAGGTAGTACTCCAGCGACGTGCCGTAGAACACGCTGTGCCGCACCTTGGGCAGGAACGCGCAGTCGCGTGGCGGCAGCACCGGTTCGACAAGGTCGGGCCGCCGCCCCTTGAGCGCCCGTTCCTCCAGGTCCCCCCGCCCGGCGGTGAAGTCGCCGTAGTTGTCGTTGACGTAGACGAGATCGATGTCGGAGCGGTCGTGCGCGGCGCTCACCAGCCGCGACAGCGGGCGCACGATCGCCTCCACGCCTTGTGCCAGCGGCTCGGCGTCCTCGTGCTCGTAGGGATTGAGCATGTCGATCACGATCACCGCGGTGCCCGCCATCTCAACCTCCTCGCTTCGGCCCCGCCCCTACGGGCGGGCCGCCGTCGGGCCGTTCGAAGGGGCCGAGCCGGGCGAACCACTCGACCGTACGGCGCAGCCCCTCCTCGGTCCCGACCTGAGGCCGCCAGCCCAGCACGGCGGCGGCCAGGCGGGTGTCGGGCCTGCGGACCCTCGGGTCGTCGACGGGCCGGTCGATGAACGCGATCGGCGACGACGAGCCCGCCAGGTCGCGGATCAGCTCGGCCAGCTCGACCATGGTCAGCTCGTCGGGGTTGCCGATGTTCACCGGGCCTGCGAAGTCGCTGCCGGCCATCCGCAGGATGCCCTCCACGGTGTCGTCGACGTAGCAGATGGAACGGGTCTGGCTGCCGTCGCCCGTCACCGTCATGGGCTCGCCCGCCAGCGCCTGCCTGACGAAGGTGGGGATCGCCCTGCCGTCGAAGGGGCGCATGCGGGGGCCGTAGGTGTTGAAGATCCGTACGATGCCCGTGTCGATGCCGTGCGAGTCGCGGTAGGCGGTGGTCAGTGACTCGGCGAAACGCTTGGCCTCGTCGTAGACGCTGCGCGGTCCCACGGGATTGACGTTGCCCCAGTAGGTCTCCCGTTGTGGGTGTTCGAGCGGGTCCCCGTAGACCTCGCTGGTGGAGGCCAGGACGAACCGTGCCGCCTTCTCCTTGGCCAGACCGAGCGCGTGCAGCGTGCCCAGGCTGCCGACCTTGAGCGTCTCGATCGGATGCCTCAGGTAGTCGGCGGGCGAGGCGGCCGAGGCGAAGTGCAGCACCAGGTCCACCCTGCCGGGCACGTGCACGAATCCCGTCAGGTCGCATTCGACGATGTGCAGCTGAGGCCTGTCCAGCAGGTGTTCCAGGTTGCGGGGGGAGCCGGTCAGGAAGCTGTCCATGCAGACGACCTCGCTCCCTCTCTCCAGCAGCTTCTCGCACAGGTAGGAGCCGAGGAACCCGGCCCCTCCCGTCACCACGGCTCTCATCACGACATCGCCTCGATCACTTCGTCGACTTCGATCTCCAGCAGGCCCGGGTCGGGGGAGGATCCGTGCGGATCGCCTGAACGGTTCTTCCACAGAACGGTGTGCGGCCCCCCGGGAGGAGGGCCCCACAGGGCGGGGGAGACGGGGCCGAACAGCAGGACCGAGGGAGTGCGGTAGGCGGTGGCCAGGTGCGCGACCCCCGTGTCGCCGCACACCACCATCCGGGCGTCGCGGACCAGCGCGGCCAGCTCCAGGACGTCCGTCCGCCCGGCCAGCACCCGGGCCCCCGTGCGGCCGGCCACCCGCTCGGCCAGCCCGCGCTCGGCCGCGCTTCCCGTGACGGCCACCTCGTGGCCGCCGGCCCGCAGCGTGGCGACGACCGCGGCGAAGCGGGCGGGAGGCCATCTCCTGGACGGGAAGGCCGCGCCGGGATGGACCACGACGGGGCCGCTCCTGTCGCCGCGCCCGAGGTACAGGTCGGCGGGGTCGGCCCGCACGCCGTACCACTCCAGCAGGTCGCACCAGCGGCACACCTCGTGCACGCCCTCGCGCCACGGTGGGCCGCCGTCTCCGTGGGTCAGCAGCCGCCCCGGGCGGGTCGCCCGCAGCGCCCACGTGCTCTGCGGCCCCCTGCCGTGCAGGTTGACGGCGATCTCCGGCGCCGCGTAGGGCACGGGTCCCGGCCCCTTCACCTCGATCACCTCGTCCACCGGCAGCAGCGGCTCCAGCGCCGAAGGACCGGCCAGCACGAGGCGACGCGCGGGGAAGGCCCGGCGCAGCCCGCGCAAAGCCGGTACCGCCGTCAGCAGGTCGCCCAGCCCCAGCCCGCGCAGCACCAGGACCTCTAGGGCCACGAGGTCTCCGTGGAGGGGCAGACCACGAGCTCGCGCACCTCGCACCCGGGCGGCTGCGACAGCGCGAACACCACGGTCCGCGCCACGTCCTCAGGCCGGTTGAGCTTGGCGTCGGGCCCCGGCTTGTACTGCTCGGGCCGGTCGTCGAAGAAGTGCGTCGACATCCCGCCGGGCACCAGCATCGTCACGCCCACCTGGCCCGCCAGCTCCGCGGCCAGCGCCCTGGTGAAGCCGACCACCCCGAACTTGGCCGCGCAGTAGGCCGTCGCGTCGCTGACCGCCCGCAGACCCAGCGTCGAGGCGCAGGTCACCACCCTGCCCGACGACCGCTTCAGGTACGGCAGCGCGGCCCGCACGACCGCCGCCGTCCCCAGGAGATTGACCTTGATCACGCGCTCCCAGTCGTCGGCGGGCACGTCCTCCAGCCGCCCGCACGCGTCGATCCCCGCCGCGGTGACCACCCCGTCGAGGCCCCCGGCCCGTACGGCCAGCTCCCGCACCGCCCGTTCGGCCTGCGCCCGTTCGGCCAGATCGGCGAGCGCCTGCTCGAATCCGTGCGCCGAGCGCACATCCACCACCAGCGGCCTGCCTCCCGCCTTCGCGACCGCCTCGGCGACCGCCAGGCCGAGGCCCGACGCCCCTCCGGTGATCAGGATGTTTCCCAGCATCGCTTCCCCCTCAGGTCTCCTGCACGGCGGCGATGAGCCCGGTCGTGGACCTGCCGGGCACGCTGGCCAGCACGACGGTCTCCGCGCCGATCCGCCGCAGCGATTCGGCCTCGGCAAGCTCGCGCCCTGCGTAGTCGCCGCCCTTGACCCACACGTGCGGCCGCAGCCGCTCGATGACCTGGGCTGGGGTGTCCTCCTCGAACACCATGACGGCGTCCACGCAGGCCAGTGCCCTCAGCACCTCCACGCGGTCGCGCTGTCCCACGACCGGCCTGCCCGGCCCCTTGAGCCGCTTGGCCGAGGCGTCGGAGTTGACGCAGACGATCAGCGCGTCCCCGAGCGCCCTCGCCCTGCGCAGGAGACTCACGTGCCCGGCGTGCAGCAGGTCGAAACACCCTCCGGTGGCGATCAGCCGTCCCCCGCTCGCCCTCACCAGCTCCGCGACCTCCATCGGCGTGCGCGGCCTGTCGCCCATCTCGTGGCTCTGCAACCTGATGGCCGCCGCGCCGCCGCCCTCGACGAACCTGGAGGCCTCGCCGACGCCGACGGCGACCGCGTCCTCCACCGGCAGCCCGTCGCGCAGCGCCAGGGCCGACGCTCCCGCGAACCTGTCACCCGCTCCGCACACGTCGTGGCCGGAGGCGAGCGTGGGAGGCGGAATCCTGCTGTGGTGGCCGCCCGCGTGGGCGAACGCCGCGCCGTGCGAGCCCAGCGTCACGGCGACGGCCTGCGCGTGCAGGGCCTTCGTCAGGTGGCGGGCCGCCAGGTCAGGGCTGGTGTACGGCGGCGGGCACAACCGCCTGGCCTCGAGCTCGCTCGGCGTGACCAGCGCGCATCCCCGCACCGGCATGGAGCCCCTGGGGTGCGGGTCCCACACGATCGGCGCCCTCACCTCGCCGAGCAGTTCGAGGACCGTGCCGGCGACGCCCCTGCCGTAGTCGGAGACGAGCACGGCGCCCGCCCTGCGCACCGCCGCGCGGACGGTGTCGGTCACGCAGGCCAGCGCCCGCCCGTCGCCGGTGTCGATCCGCACCAGCGTCTGCCCCCTGGCCCTGACCCTGGTCTTGCACACGGTCGTGCCGTGCAGCGGCATCCTGACGACCTCCAGATGGCCGTTCAGCAGCGAGCGCAGCGTACGGCCCTGCGGGTCGTCGGCGAGCGCCGTCACCAGCACCACGTCGGCCCCGTCGCGGGCGGTCAGCAGCGCCGCCAGCCCCGCGCCGCCGGGGCGCAGGTGTTCCCCCTCGACGTCGACGACCGGCACGGGGGCGTCGGGCGCGATGCGCTCGGCGGATCCCTCGACGTCGATGTCCAGCAGCGTGTCGCCGATGACGACCAGCGGTCCCTTCTTCACTCGCACGCCTCCTCGATCGAGTCGCAGAGCAGGTGGATCATCGCCAGGTGCACCTCCTGGACGGTCGCCGTGTCGGACGCGGGCACGGCGACGACCTCGTCGCTCAGCTCGGCCAGCGGGTTGGGCGCGATGCCCGTCATGGCCCACGTGACGAGCCCGCAGTCGTGCGCGGCACGCGCCGCGGCCAGCACGTTGCCGCTGCAGCCGCTGGTCGACAGGCAGATCAGCACATCGCCATGGCGGCCGTGGGCGCACACCTGACGGGCGTAGACGACGTCCGAGCCGAAGTCGTTGGCGATCGCCGTCATCGACGAGGTGTCGGCGTGCAGCGCGATCGCCGCGAACGGCCGCCGCTCGCCTTTGAAGCGGCCCACCAGCTCGGCCGTCAGGTGCTGCGCCTCGGCGGCCGAACCGCCGTTGCCGCACACCAGCAGCCTGCCGCCGCCGCCGAGGACCCCCGCGAGTTTGCGGCCCCACGCCTCGACCGTGGGCGCCTGGTCGGCGCTCATCGTCAGCGCGTCGCGCAGCCTGGTCAGGTGCCTGTGCATGTCATCCCCCTCACTCTGTCCCCCAGCACGCTCCGGTAGACCGTCTCCGTCTGCTCGGCCACGTGCGGCCAGCCGTACCGCTCCCTGGCCCTGCGGGCCCCCGCCGCGCCGAGCGCGGCCGCCCTGTCCGGGTGGTCGAGGATGTCGCACAGGGCGCGGGCCAGCGCCTGGGGGCGGCGCGGCGGCACCAGGACGCCGCAGCCCGCGACCGTGTCGAGGTGGCCACCGACCGCGGAGGCGATCACCGGCACCCCGCACGCCATCGCCTCGAGCGGCACCATGCCGAACGGCTCGTACCAGGGCACCGCGACCACCACGTCCGCCGAGCGCATCAGCGCGGGCACCTCGTCGCGGGGAACGCTGCCGATCACCTTCACCCTGCCGCCCAAACCGTAGGCGGCCGCCAGTTCCGACAGCCTGACCGCCTCCGGGTCGTCGGCCGAGCCGCCCGCGATCACCAGCTCGACCTCGGGCACCTCGCGCAACGCCCGCAGCACGGTGTCGACCCCCTTGCGCGGCACCAGCCTGCCGATGCTCAGCACCCGCTTGACCCCGCCCGTGGGGGTGCGCGGCCCGTCGGGGGTGAAGTGGTGCAGGTCGACCCCGCACGGCACGACCGACACCCGGTGATCGGGGACGCCCATGGCGCGCAGCTCGGTCACCTCGTCGGCGCAGGTCGCCAGGACCGCCGCCGCCCGCCGTCCGATCTGCGTCTCGACCGCGATCCTGCCGGGCGGGCTGGTGTCGGCCCTGCCCTGCCAGCGCCGCTTGACCGTGCCCAGCGCGTGGAAGGTCTGCACCACGGGACGGCCGCGCGCGGCCAGCAGGGCGGCCCTGCCGCTCATCCAGAAGTGAGCGTGCGCCACCTCGGGCGGACGCGCCGCCCACCTCCGCGACAGCGCCTTGGCGAAGTCCGGCATGTACGGCGGCAGCTCGTCCTTGGGCACCGGCGCGGCGGGCCCCGCCGTGACGTACTCGACCCGCACCCCATCCGCCATCGGCACGCTACGCGGCTGGTCGGGAGCGCTTCGCCTGGTGTGCACCGTGACCTCGTGACCGCGTTCCGCCAGCGCGAGGGCCAGAGCGGCGACGTGCACGTTCTGCCCGCCCGCGTCGACGCCGCCCACGCTCGCCAGCGGATCGGCGTGCTCGGAGATGAGATCGATCCTCACGTGACCAGCTCCCTCACTGCTTTGACGACCTGTTCCGCTGTCACTCCCGACAGGCATGGATGGCCTCTGACCGGGCACAGGCGTGCCCTCGTGTCCTTGCACGCCGCTTCCTGGTCGCCCAGCAGCACGGACGGCACGCCGTACGGGGCCCAGCGTTCGGCGGGCACGACAGGAGCGAAGAGGCTGACCACGGGCGTGCCGACGGCGGCGGCGAGATGCGCGGGCCCGGTGTTGCCCGCGACGAGGGCGCAGGCGTCGCCCAGCACCCCCGCCAGCTCGGCCAGGCTTGTCAGGCCGCCCAGGTCGACCCCGTGCCGCCCGGCCACCGCGGCCGTCAGCGCCCGCTCGCCGCCGCCGCCGGTGACCACCACCGTGAAGCCCTCGCAGGCCAGCGCCTCGACCGCCTCCCTGTGCCGCTCGGGCGGCCACGCGCGGGCGGGCGCGTTGGTGCCCGGATGGACGACGACGTAGCCTGGCGGGCCGACGACGCTCGGCGGCGGCGGCCT
The DNA here is from genome assembly GCF_057708945.1 of Nonomuraea sp. bgisy101. Taxonomy (NCBI): domain Bacteria; kingdom Bacillati; phylum Actinomycetota; class Actinomycetes; order Streptosporangiales; family Streptosporangiaceae; genus Nonomuraea; species Nonomuraea sp. bgisy101. Next base: position 99,147 of record NZ_JBYITD010000013.1, on the reverse strand, counting down.
GACCGCCAGCGCGGCGTCGCCGCCGTCGAAGCCCGCGGCCCTGGCCACGGCGAGCATCCGCTCGGCCTCGGGAAGGTGGCTGCTCTCGTCAACCTGGACCCTGACGTCGAGCAGGGAGCCTGGGTAGTCGTCGCTGATCGCGGTGATCCGCCCCACGCCCCTCAGCCGCAGGAGCAGCGCCAGGGGGAGCGCGGACTGGTGGAAGGAAGTGAGGATGAGCGCCTCGTCGGCGTCGGGCAGCAGCGTCATGAGCCGGTCGACGTGTTCACGGGTGACGGGCGGCGGATCGGCGTCGATCCACGGGGTGCGCCACTCGATCACGCGGTCGACCCCCGGCAGGAGTTCGGCGGCCGCGCGGCCCAGCGGGCCGGCCAGCAGCACCACCCGCCGGCCGTGCGCGCTGACCGCCCGGATGGCGGGGCCGGCGAGCAGGACGTCGCCGGCGCTGTCCGGGCGTGCCACCAGGACGGTCCCCTTCACCGGCGGACCTTCAGCTCGCCGCGCAGGCGGTGCAGGCACGCAGCGGGCGGGATGAAGGCGCTGGTGACCGCCATCCTGGCCACCTCCGCAGGCGTTCTCGGGCCCGGGGCGATGCGCTCCCACGCGAACCTCGCGGTGAGCGCCGCCCATCCGGCCGCTGCGGCCATCGCCCCGCCTCTCCTCCCGGCGAGCGCGAGACCCACGGCACCGAGCCCCAGCACGGTCGTGGCCGCGTGACGGGGCAGCAGACCGCCCGCCCCGATCCGCGACCGCCAGCCGGGCCCGTGCACCCTGCGCATCAGGGCGTCGTCGGCGTTGCCCCGCTGGAACCGCACGCTGGCCCAGAAACCGTCGTCCCGCACCGGATGCCGGGTCACCCGCTCGCCCTTGACCAGCCGGAAACCGGCCGCCCGCACTCTCAGCGCGAGATCGGCGTCCTCCCTGTAGGCGCGGGGGAAGCGCTCGTCGAACCCGCCGACCTTCTCCAGCGCGGCCCTCCGGTAGGCCATGTCCGCGGTGATCCACTCGGCGCCGGCCAGGCCTGCGGTGTTGCGCTCGGCGTCGGTCGGCCGCCGTCCGGCCGGGAGCGGCACCTCGATCCTGGCCTGGCTGCCGCCGACGTCCTCCGGCAGGTCAGCGAGGTCCCTGGTGACCGCCTCCAGCCACCCCTCGCCCGGGACCACGTCATCGTCGAGGAACACCACCCACGGCGTCCGCGCCTGCCGCCACCCCCTGTTGCGCGCCGCGGCGGGTCCCCTCCTCCCGGTGTCCTCCACCACGATCACCGGCACCCCCTCGGGGATCGCCCCGGGCAGGGAGGCCCGCCCGATCGTGGGGATGACGACGGTGATCACGCGGCTCTCCGCACGACGAACGGCCCCAGCACGAGCACGTCCACGGGGGAGGAGCCGAAGCACTCCAGCGCGTCCCTCGGCGAGTCGACCATCGGCCTACCCGCCGTGTTCAGGCTGGTGTTGACCACCACGGGCAGCCCCGACAGCCCCTCGAACCGTTCGATCACCTCGGCCATGAGCGGGTCGTGCTCCCGCGACACCGTCTGGATGCGGGCCGTCCCGTCGACGTGCACCACGGCCGGGATCCGTTCCCGCCAGCCGGGTCGCACGTCGTGGACGAACAGCATGTACGGCGAGGGCACCGGCCCCCTGCCGAAGATCTCGTGTGCCCTCGACTCCAGCACCATCGGCGCGATCGGTCGGAACTGCTCGCGACCCTTGACCTCGTTCAGCCGCTCGGCGTTGCGGGCGTGGCCGGGATGGGCCAGCAGGGAGCGCCGGCCGAGCGCGCGCGGGCCGTACTCGCTGCGGCCCTGGAACCAGGCCACGATCCTGTCGTCGGCCAGCGCCCGCGCCACCTCGCCCGCCAGGTTCTCCGGCCGCGTGTACGGCACGCGCGCCACGTCCAGCCACGCGGCCAGCTCGCCCTCCGTCCATCCGCGGCCGAGGTCGGCACCCCGCATGGGCGCCGCGGGCTCGCCGAACTCCTGGGCCAGGTGGAGGGCGCCGCCCAGCGCGGTGCCCGAGTCGCCCGCGGCCGGCTGCACCCAGATCTCTTCGAACGGCCCCTCGGCCAGCAGCCTGGTGTTGGCCACGCAGTTGAGCGCCACCCCTCCCGCCATCGCCAGGCAGCGCGCCCCCGTCCTGTCATGCAGCCAGAAGGCCAGCTCCAGCAGGACCTCCTCCAATCGCGTCTGGACGCTGGCGGCCAGGTCGGCGTGGTCGGCGGTCCAGGTCTCGCCCCTGCCGAGCCGCTTGGCGAAGCCGCTCCAGTCGACGCGCTCGACGGTGAAGCCCCCGTCGCCCGTGGTCGTGACGAGCTCGCGCATCGCGTCGAGGTGCCGCGGCGTGCCGTAGGAGGCCAGCGCCATCACCTTGTACTCGTCGCTCGAGCGCATGAAGCCGAGGTGCTCGGTCACCTCCTCGTACATCAGGCCGAGCGAATGCGGCAGCTCCTGCGCGGCCAGCGTGGTCAGCTCGCCGCCGCGGTAGTGTCCCGCCAGGTGCGAGACGGCCTCCCCGCGACCGTCGCACACCAGGACCGCGCAGTCTTCGTACGGCGCGGCCAGCCCCGCCGAGGCGGCGTGCGCCACGTGGTGCGGCACGAACCGCACCTGGGCGGGGTCGAGGCCCGGCAGCGCCGTGGCCAGGAAGCTCGGCGCCCTCGTCGCGTACGTGGTGCGCAGGTCCTCCCACGGAGCCCCCGTCTCCCGCCGGACCAGTGAAGGGTCGTAGGAGTAGGCCACCGCGTCGAGATCCTCGGGCCGCAGCCCCGCCTCGGCGAGACACCACGCGGCGGCCTGCTCGGGCAGCTCCCACGCCGAGAACGGGACGGGGCGCTTGCCGTGCTTGCGGCGGCTGAACCGTTCCTCCTCCGCGGCCGCGACCACCTCGCCGTCGACCACGAGGGCGGCGGCAGGGTCGTGAAAGACCGCGTTGATCCCCAGGAACCTCATGGGAGAAGCGCTACCGAGAGAAGCGCTCGTTAAACACAAGGTAGGCGGGGTAGCCGCCACTCATGTTCACGCGTCGGCCCGCCGCGGCCGTGCTTTTCGACCGCGACGACACCTTGATAAAGGATGTCCCATATAACAACGATCCGGACCTGGTCGAGCCCATGCCGGGCGCGCTGGAGGCGCTGAGGACACTGCGCGCCGCCGGGATCCCTGTGGCGATCGTGACCAACCAGTCCGGCGTGGCCAGAGGGCTCATCACGCCCGACCAGCTCCACCAGGTCAACGAGCGCGTCGAGGAACTGCTCGGGCCGTTCGACGCGTGGGCGATCTGCGTCCACGACGAGGACGACGGCTGCCTCTGCCGTAAGCCGAACCCCGGCCTGGTGCTGAGAGCGGCGGGGACGCTCGGTGTGGAACCGGCGGACTGCGTGGTCATCGGGGACGTCGGCAGGGACATGGAGGCGGCCAGGGCGGCGGGAGCCCGCGCCATCCTGGTGCCCACGCCGAGGACCCGGCCCAGCGAGATCGTCGCCGCTCCCGAGGTCGCCCACGACCTGCGCGAAGCGGTGGACTGGGTGCGTCGATGAACATCCTGCTCTGGCACGTCCACGGATCGTGGACCACCTCGTTCGTCCAGGGCCGCCACTCCTACCTCGTCCCGCTCACGCCGGGACGCGACCCCGACGGGCGGGGGAGGGCGCAGAGCTTCGACTGGCCATCCTCGGTGCGCGAGGTGCCGTGGGACAGGCTCGCGGACGAGCGCGTGGACCTCGTCGTCTACCAGCGCCCCCACGAGATCGAGCTGGCCAGGGACTGGCTCGGCGGGACGGTCCCCGGCGTCTACGTCGAGCACAACACGCCCAGGGGCGACGTGCCCGCCACCCGCCACCCGCTCGCCGGGCAGTCGGCCGTCCCGCTGGTGCACGTCACCCACTTCAACGCGCTCTACTGGGACAACGGCCTCGCCCCGGTCCACGTGATCGAGCACGGCGTGGTCGACCCCGGCCACCTCTACACCGGTGAGCTGCCACGCGCAGGCGTGGTCGTCAACGAGCCGGTCCGAAGAACGCGCGTGGTGGGCACCGACCTGCTGGCCGCCTTCGACGTGCCGCTCGACGTCTTCGGCATGAAGACGTCGGACCTGCCGTACCCGGCCTTCGACCTTCCTCAGGCCCGGCTCCACGCCGCCCTGGCCCGGCGTCGCGCCTACCTGCACCCCTACCGGTGGACCTCGCTCGGCCTCTCGCTCATCGAGGCCATGATGATCGGCCTGCCCGTCGTGGCGCTCGCGGCGACCGAGGCGATCGAGGCCGTCCCGCCCGAGGCCGGCGTCCTGTCCACCAGGCTGTCCGTGCTGGTCGAGGCGCTGTCGGCGTTCGTCGCCGACCCTGCCATGGCGAGCCGGTACGGCAAGGCCGCCCGCACGGCCGCGCTGTCCAGGTATGGGATCGCCAGGTTCCTCGCCGACTGGGACCGTTTGCTCGGCTCATGTCCGGGTAACCGGAATGGGCACATCGCTCGCTGACACGTCTGGAATTCCATGTTCATCCTCGACCGCTCGCGCCGGGCCGCCTGCCTCGACGAGGACCCGGAGACCTTCTTCCCGATCTCGCTCCACGGCGCGGGACACACGCAACTGGAGCGGGCCAAGGCCATCTGCCACGGCTGCCCCGTCAGGCAGCCGTGCCTCGACTACGCGATCGCCACCCGCCAGGCCGACGGCGTCTGGGGCGGCACCGGCCCCGACGAGCGCCGGGCGCTGGTCCTCAGTCCTTGACCAGCCACACTCCGTCGCGCATGAGGTCGCGGTCCTTCAGCTCGTTGACCTCCCTCCACGCCTGCACCCTGTGCGGTGTCACGCGGAAGTAGAGGTAGGGGCTGCGCAGCCGCCGAGGGTCGAAGCCGGTCTTGACGGCGAAGGCGTCGCCGACCTCCTGCGAGATCTCCTCCGAGGCGAGCGTCTCCACGCTGCCCTCGATGAGGACGACGTCCCTGGTGAGCCCGAGGCCGAGCCTGACGGTGCGCGACGCCTCGAGATTGCGCGCGGTCGGGTTGCTCGCGGCCGTCGACAGCAGGAGGCAGGCGCCGTCCCACAGGAACGACAGCGGCATCAGGTACGGGCCGCCCTCCTGGTCGGCGCTCGCCACCCACAGGTCCACATCGTGGTCGAGCCTGTCCAGAGTGTCTTGCTTGCGCTGCTTCGGGGTGCGGGGTTCAGGGAGCATCTCGGGCATCTCCACAGATTGTCACATCGGCGTGGTCGGCGGGCCAGTGGTGTGACAGCCGGCCGAGCGGTGCAGGCCGCGCGCCGCAGGGTGTGCGGGGGCGCCGGAGACACGGCTCCGGCGCCCCCGCCTCACCCGTCCGCCTCAAGCGGGCTCGGACCCGCCCCGGCTCAGGCGAGGGCGATCAGGTCGGCGTACCCGGCGTTCCAGAGGTCCTCCACCCCGTCCGGCAGCAGCAGCACCCTGTCGGGCCGCAGCGCCTCCACCGCGTCCTCGTCGTGCGTGACCATCACCACCGCGCCCTTGTAGGCACCGACGGCGCCGAGCACCTCCGCCCGCGAGGCCGGATCGAGGTTGTTGGTCGGCTCGTCGAGCAGCAGCACGTTCGCTCCCGAGCTGACCAGGCCCGCCAGCGCCAGCCGCGTCTTCTCCCCGCCCGACAGCACCCCCGCCGGCTTGTCGACGTCGTCACCGCCGAACAGGAACGACCCCAGGACGTTGCGCGCCTCACCGTGCGTGAGATGCGGCGCCGCGTCGGCGAGGTTCTGCCCGACCGTGCGGCCGGGATCGAGCGTGTCGTGCTCCTGGGCGAAGTAGCCGAGCCGCAGCCCGTGCCCGTGCACCACCCTGCCCGAGTCGGGCGCCAGCCGTCCCGCCAGGATCTTCAGCAAGGTGGTCTTGCCCGCGCCGTTCAGCCCGAGCACCACCAGCCTGCTGCCACGGTCGACGGCCAGATCCACGCCCGACAGCACCGGCAGCGCGCCGTAGGACTTGGCCAGGCTGACGGCCCCCAGCGGGGTCCGCCCGCTCGGCGCGGGCTCGGGCAGCCTGATCCTGGCCACCTTCTCCGTACGGCGGGCGGGCTCCACCCCCGCCAGCATCCTGTCGGCCCTGCGGGCCATGTCCCTGGCGCGGACGGCCGTCGCCACGTTCGAGCGCATCCTGCCGGCCTGGGCGTGCAGCGCGGCGGCCTTGCGCTCGGCCGCCGCCCGCTGCCTGGCCCTGCGCCGCTCGGCCGCGGCGCTGTCGGCCAGATAGGTGTCCCATCCGGTGTTGTGCGCCTCGATCGAGGCCAGGTCGGCGTCCAGCCGCCACACCCTGTTGACCACCTCTGCCAGCAGCCCGGTGTCATGGCTGATCACCACCAGCCCGCCGGGGTAGCCCGAGAGGAACGACCGCAGCCAGGCGACGGAGTCGCCGTCGAGGTGGTTGGTCGGCTCGTCGAGCAGCAGCGTGCCGCGCTCGGCGAACAGCACCCTGGCCAGTTCCACCCGCCGCCGCTGCCCGCCGGACAGCGTGCCGATCGGCTGGGCCATCACCCTGTCGGGCAGGCCGAGCCCCGCGGCGACCCTGGCGGCCTCCGCCTCGGCCGCGTATCCGCCGCGGGCCTGGAACTCGGCCTCCGCCCGGACGTAACGAGCCATGGCCGCCTCGCCGCCCGCGCCCATGTCGCGCTCGGCGGCGCGCAGCGCGCGCACCGCCTCGTCCAGCCGGCGCGCCGACAGGACGCGGTCGGTGACGGTGAGCTCGGGATCGGCCGCGGCGGGATCCTGCGGGAGGTAGCCGACGGGTCCCGTGCGGGTGACCACGCCTGCCGCGGGGGCGGCCTGGCCCGCGAGGATGCGCATCAGCGTGGTCTTGCCCGCGCCGTTGCGGCCGACCAGGCCGACCCGGTCGCCAGGGCCGACGTGGGCGGTGATGCAGGACAGGAGGAGACGGGCGCCGACGCGCACGTCGACATCGCGAAAAGTAATCATGAGGTAACGCTCCGGATAAGCCAGTGGACACACGGGTGACGCGAAAGCGGGTGTCCTGGCTAAGAGATCCGGGCGGTAGGCATGCGGCCCAGGCTACGCGAGGCACCGGCCGGGCCGCATCGGGTTTTCCGCGCCCCCACATCCGCAAATTAACCATCTAAATCAAGTTGACCGGTTAACGACATTGCGCTAACGTCGTCGACATCAACCGCTGAAACGGCTTTAGCCGGTTAATGGAGACTTGTCATGACCATTCGCCACCACACCGTCCGGATCGACGGGCTCGACGTCTTCTACCGCGAGGCAGGCGACCCCGCCGCCCCCGCGCTCGTCCTGCTCCACGGTTTCCCGACCTCGTCGGTCGCCTACCGCGACCTGATCAAGGAACTCGCCGGTGACTTCCACCTCATCGCCCCCGACTACCCCGGCTTCGGACACAGCTCGGCCCCGTCCGCGGCGGAATGGGACTACACCTTCGACCACCTGGCCGACATCGTCGACCAGTTGCTCGACACGCTCGGGCTGACCACGTACGCGATCTACGTCCACGACTACGGCGCTCCGGTCGGCTTCCGGCTGGCCCTGCGCCACCCCGAGCGGATCACCGGCATCGTCACCCAGAACGGCAACGCCTACGAGGAGGGCCTGACCCCGTTCTGGGACCCGATCCGCGCCTACTGGGCCGACCCGTCCGCCGCCAACGCCGACGCCCTGCGCGGCCTGCTCACCCGCGAGGCGACCCACTGGCAGTACACCCACGGCGTGCCGGACGCCGCCCTCGTCGACCCCGACAACGAGGCCCTCGACCAGGCGCTGCTCGACCGACCCGGCAACCAGGAGATCCAGCTCGCCCTGTTCCTCGACTACGGCGGCAACCTCCCCAGGTACCCCGACTGGCAGGAGTACCTGCGCACCCACCAGCCGCCGCTGCTCGCCGTCTGGGGGAGGAACGACGAGATCTTCGGTCCTGACGGCGCCAGGGCCTACGCCAGGGACCTCAAGGACGCCCGCGTCCACCTTCTCGACGCCGGTCACTTCCCGCTCACCACGCGTCTGAAGCAGAGCGCCGCCCTCATCCGCGACTTCCTGCGCGGACTGTCCGACTGAGGACCGCCAGGCGCGCCGCGCTCCTTGGAACCGGAGCGCGGCCTGACGGGCCTGGCTCGTCCTTCCGAGGATCCGAACCTCGGCCGGACGAGCCCGCTCCACCCGAAGCTTGAACGGAGACATCGATGACCACCTCGACCGGCCGGCCCGTGACCCCGACTGCCCAGCCCGTCACCTCGCCCGCCCGCCCTTCGGCCAGAGCCGTCCTCGTCACCACGACGGCCACCCTGGCGGGGCTGCTCTTACTCGCCATCGTGACCTCGGCGACGCACCTGCCGATCTTCGCCCTCCCGTTCGCGGCGAGCGCGGCCATCGTCGCGGTCGCCCCCGCCGCGCCGTTCGCGCAGCCGCGCAGCATCCTGCTCGGCCACCTCAGCGCCACCGCGCTGGCACTGGTGATCACCACGCTGGCCGGCCCCTCGATCTGGGCCGCCGCGGTAGCGGCCGGCCTGGCCACCGCCCCCATGCTCGTCCTGCGCGCCCCGCACCCGCCCGCCACGGCCACCGCCGCCCTGATCGGTCTGACCGACCCCGGCCCGATCTTCCTTCTCAACCCCGTCCTGGCCGCGAGCGTCGTCGTGGTTCTGGGCGGCATCGTCCTCGGCCGGGCGCTGCCGGGCCACCGCTACCCGGCCTACTGGCGGTGATCCTCACCCGGCATGTTCCCGACGTTGCGCGACAGCCCGCCGACACTGTGCCACCGCGCCGCCTGACGCACGCGCCGGGGCCATCGTGGGAACACGGAACGAGCGGGCGCCCTGCGGCGGATATTCGGTTGTCCCGTCTGACACCGGTGGGCCACAGTCCTGGCATGCGTGATGTTCTCCTGCTGCCGGGCGCCGGCCGTACCAAGGCGGACTGGCGGCTGGTCCGGCCGATGCTGGAGGCGGCGGGGCTCAGGACCCTCGCGATCGACCTGCCGGAGCTGGGCACGTGGTCGTGGGAGGGGGCGCTCGACGCCGTCGCCGCCGCGATCGACGACCACGGCCTGGAGCGGCCGATCGTGGCGGGTCACTCGCTGGGCGGGCTGGTCGCCGCCCTGTGGGCCACCCTCCACCCCGAGTGCCCGCTGGCGGTGAACGTCGACGGCCACACCAACCCGACAGGACCGCTCGACGGCGTCGACCCCCGCGAAGGCGAGCGGATCATGCGCGCGTTCCTGACCGAGCACTCCGCGGACCCCGCGACGGCCCACCTGATCGCCCAGCTCGACGCACTCGACCTCCCCGCGACCTACCGGGCGGCGCGCTGCCCCCTGCTGGTCATCTCCTCGACCGCCTCGGGGTTCGAGGACCTGCTGCCGCCGGACGTGGCGAAGGTGTTCACCGCCTACGAGCGTGGTTTCGGCCTGGAGCTGGCCTCGATCGCCCGGACGACCCCCCTCGTGTCGATCGCCGACCTGCCGACCGGCCACCACGTTCATCTGGAGGCGCCGCACGAGGTGGCACGCCTGATTCTGGCTCACCTCTGAGGAGCGCGACCCTCAGGGCGGCGGTGCGGGGCGGCGTCGCACGCGAGGTCGCGTTCCAGCGTGCGCGCGTAGGACTCGACACTGGCGACGATGTCGATCGTGCCGGGGTCGAGCAGCCACTGGGTCTGCAGGCCGTCCAGCGTCGCGATGATCTCGGTCGCCTTCGTCACGGGGTCGACGTCCGGCCGGGTGACGCCGGCGGCCTGGGCGGAGCGGATGCTGTCGGCGACGATGGCCCGCATCGCGCGGTACCGCTCGACGAAGTGCCCGTGCCCAGGAGCGTCGGGTTCCAGGCTCTCGGCCACCAGCACGGTGAACAGCTTGGCCAGCCCCGCCCGTTCCCGGTTCCTGCGCGCGAACTCCGGCATGGCCCGCAGCCGTCCCTCGGGTGCCATGCCCAGCAGCTCCATCGCGAACGCCTCGCTGTCCTGGTCCCTGCGCTCGATCACCGCCAGCAGCAGGCCCGCCTTGCTGCCGAAGTGATGCAGCAGCCCCGGCTGGGTGATGCCGGCCGCCGCGGCGACGTCGGCCAGCGAGGTGCCCCGGAAGCCGCCCCGGGCGAACATCTCGCCGGCGACCGCGATGATCTCCTCCCGCCGCCGGAGCGCGCGTTCCTGTCTGCTGGGGGCTTGCCTGTCGCCGGTCACGATGCTAAATCTAACCCATTCACCTACCGAGTACTAGGTAAGTGAAATCGGCTCGACGAGTGGGGAGACGCGACGATGCCACCGAGACGACAGCACGTCCGGCCGTTACTGATCGCCGGGCTCGCCCTGGCGGCCGGGCTGTGCACCGGCCAGCAGGCCCAGGCCGAGCAGCGGGAGCCGGTGATCCTGGTCCACGGCTGGAACGGGACGCCCGCTGTGTTCGACCAGATGAAGGCGGCGCTGGAGCAGGCCGGCCACCCCGCGTACGCCATCGACCTGCCCGGCGAGGAGAACATCGCCAACGCCGAGGCCATCAGGAACCTGGTCGACCAGGTACGGCAGCAGCACAACGGCAGCAAGGTCAGCCTCGTCGGGCACAGCATGGGAGGGCTGTCCGCGCGCCACTACCTGAAGTTCCTCGGCGGCGCGGACAAGACGCTCAGCTACCTCTCGATGGGCACGGCGCAGCTCGGCTACTGGCCCGCCTGCCTTCTGCAGCCCGCGCAGGGTGGGCAGATGTGTCCCACCCGCGCCTTCATCAAGCAGCTCAACAGCGGCGACCCCACGCCGGACCCGGTCCGGTACACGACGCTGGCGAGCTCGCTCGACGAGACCCGCAACGACGTGATCGCGGGCACTTGGTGCAGGGCCGAGTTCCCCGGCGTGCCGCACGCCGACGAACCGAGGACGCAGGTGTTCATCGACGCCGTCCTCGGCGCCCTGGCCGGCCGGTGCCCCTCCTGACCGGGCCCCGCCCCTCCCCGGCCGCGAACCGGTGGACGTCATCAGCCTCTGGGAGTCCCGCGAGGGCCGGTCAGGAGGAGGCGGCTGATTCGGTGAAGCGGTCGCGGTCGTCGTCGCCCAGACGGTCGACGAACAGCACGCCGTCCAGATGGTCGGCCTCGTGCTGGAGCACCCTGGCCAGCATGCCGATCGCCCGCACCGTCACGGGCTTGCCGTACATGTCCCTGCCCCGCGCGGTCACCCCGAAGGAACGCTCCAGCGGCCACCACGCTCCGGGCGCCGACAGGCATGCCTCGTCGGCCACGATCGTCCGCTCCGACAGCTCGAGGCGCGGGTTGACCAGGTGCCCGGCCTTGCCGTCGTAGTCGAAGACGACCACCCGGGCGCTGACCCCGATCTGCGGTGCGGCCAGCCCCGCTCGCCCTTGGCCTTGGCGCATCGTGAGGGTCAGCGCCTTCACCAGCCCCCGCAGCTCCTTGTCGAACTCCGTCACCGGCTGCGCCACCTCGCGCAGCACGGGATCGTCGAAAGCGCGGATGCGCTGTACGGCCACGGCAACTCCCCGAGAACGTTGTCGTCGTCCAGGAGACGATTCCCTCGGCGGTGCGCGGCGAATCGTCAAATGTCTCCCACGAAGGGGGCCCACCCGTCCACGGTGACCGGCGGAGAGTCCCGGCCCGCACCTCGTCGGTCACCGAGCGGACCCAGTCCAGTTCGGCGGCCGTCATCGCGCGCACCTCCGGCTCGACGGCCGGGGAGTGCACGATCTGTTCCACGACTCTTTCGTCCTGCTCACCGGCAGGCAGGGGGAGGAGTGGGAGCGGCCGCCCGGAACGTGGAGGGCGTGCGCGCCCACCGCGTCCAGCACGACCTCTGACGCGAGCGCTACGACCTGGGAGAGGACGGCGCCGTGCTCGTCAGGCCCGACGGCTACGTGGCCCGGCGGGCGGAGGAGCCGCCCTCCGACCCGGCGGCCGCCCTCCGACACGCCGTTAACGCCGTGTTGCGGCCGTGAAACACATGCATTGCTTGTTACAGCGGTGAGTTACCCGTAACCGGCGCACGGTCACAGAACGTCAAGGTGCGTAACCGGCTCCTCCTACGGTCGAGATCCCCGAACCACAGGAGGAACGATGGCGCGTTGGATCACCGACTGGCACCCGGACGACCCCGCCTTCTGGGAACGCGACGGCAGGCGCGTGGCCAGGCGCAACCTGGCCTTCTCCATCCTGGCCGAGCACCTGGGCTTCACCGTCTGGACGCTGTGGAGCATCGTCGCGGCCAAGATGGGCGCCTACGACTTCACCACCGACCAGCTGTTCTGGCTGGTCGCCCTGCCCAACCTGATCGGCTCGGCGCTGCGCGTCCCCTACACGTTCGGCCCCGCCAGGTTCGGCGGGCGCACCTTCACCGTGGCCAGCGCGCTGCTCCTGCTGATCCCCGCGATCCTTCTCGGCGTCGCGGTGAGCGACCCGGGCACGCCGTACTGGCTGTTCCTGGTGATCGCGGCGACGGCGGGCTTCGGCGGCGGCAACTTCGCCTCCAGCATGGCCAACATCACCTACTTCTACCCCCAGCACAAGCAGGGGTCGGCGCTCGGCCTCAACGCCGCCGGCGGCAACATCGGCGTCAGCTCGGTACAGCTGGTCATGCCGCTGGTGATCGGCGCGTTCGGGCTGGCCGCGGCGGGCTGGTTCTGGGTGCCGTTCATCGTCGTCGCCGCGGCCTGCGCCTGGTTCTTCATGGACAACCTGTCCAGCGCCAAGGCCAGGCCGCGCGAGCAGTGGGCGGTCGCCGGCAAGGCGCACACCTGGGTCATGTCCTTCCTCTACATCGGCACGTTCGGCTCGTTCATCGGCTACTCCACGGCCTTTCCGCTGCTGGCCAAGAGCCTGTTCCCCGACTCGGCGTGGGCCGCGGTCGCCTTCGTGGGGCCGCTGGCCGGCTCGCTGATCAGGCCGGTGGGCGGCTGGCTGTCGGACCGGCTCGGCGGCGCGCCCGTCACCCTCTGGAACTTCGCCGCCATGGGCGCGGGCGTCGTCCTGGTCTGGCTGGCCAGCGCCTCCGGCAGCTTCTGGCTGTTCTTCCTCGCCTTCCAGACGCTGTTCGTCACGGCGGGCATCGGCAACGGCTCCACCTACCGGATGATCCCCGCCATCTTCCAGGCCAAGGCCGCCGAGGAACTCGGCACCGGTGAGCAGGCACTGCTGTACGGCAAGCGCCAGGCCTCCGCCGCGATCGGCATCATCTCGGCGATCGGCGCGTTCGGCGGATTCCTCATCAACCGCGGCTTCGGCATGTCCTTCGCCCAGACCGGCAGCCCCGCCGCGGCCTTCGTCGCCTTCGGCCTCTTCTACGCCGCCTGCTTCGCCCTCACCTGGTGGTGCTACATCCGCACGGTCGGCGTGACCAGGGTGCCCAGCCTCGCTCACGCGCGGGTGTGAGCACCCTCACTTCGGCGGTGAGCCGCTGTTAGCACGCTAGTAACAGAAGGGACCCAGGTGTGAAACGGCCCAAAAGCACCATCGATCACGTGACCGCCCCCACCCTGACCCACTGCCCGTACTGCGCGCTGCAGTGCGGCATGACGCTGACCCCGGGAGAGAGCGTCACCGTCGAGGCCACCGACGCCTTGTGCCAGAAGGGCTGGACCGCGGCCGAACTCCTCTCCAGCCCCGACCGGCTGACCACCCCGCTGCTGTACGGCAGGCCCGCCACGTGGGCGCAGGCGCTCGACCACGTGGCCGCTCGCCTGGCGGAGGTGCGCGCCGCCCACGGCCCCGACGGAGTGGCGGTGTTCGGCGGGGGAGGGCTCACCAACGAGAAGGCCTACCAGCTGGGCAAGTTCGCCCGCGTCGCGCTCGGTACCAGCCAGATCGACTACAACGGCCGATTCTGCATGTCGTCGGCCGCGGCGGCCTCGATCAGGGCGTTCGGCGCGGACAGGGGCATGCCGTTCCCCGTCACCGACCTGGCCGAGGCCGACGTCGTGCTGGTGGCGGGCGGCAACCCCGCCGAGACGATGCCGCCGCTGGTCAGGCAGTTCACCGCGCCGGCGCTGATCGTCATCGACCCCCGGCGTACGGCGACGGCGAGGCTGGCCGCGCTGCACCTGCAGCCCACGCCCGGCACCGACCTGGCGCTCGCGCTCGGCCTGCTGCACCTGGCGATCGCCGAGGACGCGGTCGACACGGCCTACATCGGGCGCCGGACGACCGGGTTCGACGCGGTTCGCACGTCCGTCTCCTCCTGGTGGCCCGAGAGGGTCGAACGCCTGACGGGGGTGCCGGTCGCCGCCATGCGCCAAGCCGTACAGATGCTGAAAAATGCAGATAAAGCGGTGGTGTTGACGGGGCGCGGGGCCGAGCAGCACGCCAAGGGCACCGACACCGTGACCGCGTTCATCAACCTGGCCCTCGCCTTCGGACTCCCCGGCACCCCCGGCTCCGGCTACGGCTGCGTGACCGGGCAGGGCAACGGGCAGGGCGGCAGGGAACACGGCCAGAAGGCCGACCAGCTTCCCGGCTACCGCAAGATCGACGACCCGGCCGCCCGCGCGCACGTCGCGTCCGTGTGGGGCGTCGACCCGGACTCGCTGCCGGGGCCCGGCCGCTCGGCCTACGAGCTGCTCGACGCGCTCGGCACCGAGGAGGGCCCCAAGGCCATGCTGCTGTTCGGGTCCAACCCCGTCGTCTCCGCCCCCGCCTCCGCGCGCGTCACCGAGCGGCTGAAGGCCCTCGACCTGCTCGTCGTCGTCGACTTCGTGCCGAGCGAGACCGCGCGCATCGCCCACGTCGTGCTGCCGAGCACCCAGTGGGCCGAGGAGAACGGCACCATGACGAACCTGGAGGGCAGGGTCCAGCTGCGCCGCCAGGCCATCGACCCGCCCGAGGGCGTCAAGACCGACCTGGAGATCATTCAGGAGCTCGCGCGGCGGCTCGGCCATGACTGGCCGGCCGAGCCGCGCGAGGTCTTCGACGAGCTGCGCCTCGCCTCGCAGGGCGGCACCGCCGACTACGCGGGCATCACCTACGAGCGTGACGGCGTGTTCTGGCCGTGCCCCGCTCCAGACCACCCCGGCACGCCGCGCATGTTCCTCGACCGCTTCCACACTCCTGACGGGCTCGCCCGCTTCGTCCCCGTCGAGCACAGGGCCGCCGACGAGGAGGCCGACGCCGACTACCCCGTCTACTTCACCACCGGAAGGGTCCTGGCCCACTACCAGTCGGGCGCCCAGACCCGCAGGATCGCGCCGCTCGTCGAAGCCTCGCCCGAGCCGTACGTCGAACTCCACCCCGACCTGGCCGAGCAGCTCGCGATCGCCGCGGGCGATCTGGTGCGGGTCAGCAGCAGGCGCGGCACCGTCGAGGGCGTGGCCAGGATCAGCGACGCGATCAGATCCGACACCGTGTTCATGCCCTTCCACTGGGAGGGGGCCAACCGCCTCACCAACCCCGCGCTCGACCCGACGTCGAGGATGCCCGAGTTCAAGGTGTGCGCAGTGAAGCTGGAGAAGGTGGCATGAGACTCCTGGTCATCGGCAACGGCATGGCGGGCGCCCGCTTGGTCGGTGAGGTGCGGGCCCGCGACAAGGACATCAAGATCACGGTGTTCGGGGCCGAGACCTGGCAGCCCTACAATAGGGTGCTGCTGTCGAACGTCCTGGCCGGGAGCTCGGGGCCCGACCAGGTGCGCCTGCTCGACCCCACCTGGTACGGCGAGCACGACGTCGAGGCCCTCCTCGGCACCCGCGCCGTCCAGATCGACAGGGAGACCAGGACGGTCATCTCCGAGGACGGGCGGCGCACACCGTACGACGTGCTCGTGCTGGCCACCGGCAGCCAGGCCATCGTGCCGCCGATCCCGGGTGTCGACAGGGCGGTGCCGTTCCGCACGCTCGACGACTGCCAGGCGATCCTGGCGGCCAGCCGTACCAGCGCGAGGGCGGTCGTGATCGGCGGAGGGCTGCTCGGCATCGAGGCCGCCCGCGGCCTCGCGGGCCGCGGCCTGCCGGTCACGCTGCTGCACCTGGCCGACCACCTGATGGAGCGTCAACTCGACGCCGAGGCGGGGCTCGTGCTCGGCGAGACGCTCGCGGGCCTCGGCGTGGAGATCCGCACCGGCGTCAGCGCGGCCGAGATCCTGCCCGAGGGCGTACGGCTGGCCGACGGCACCCTCGCCGAGGGCGACCTGGTCGTGCTGGCCTGCGGCGTCAGGCCCGAGACCGAACTGGCCGAGCAGGCGGGCCTGGAGGTGCGGCGCGGCGTCGTCGTCGACGACGAGCTGCGCACCGACGACCCGGCCGTCTTCGCGATCGGCGAGTGCGCCGAGCACGACGGCGTCGTCTACGGCCTGGTCGCGCCGGCGTGGGAGCAGGCCTCCGTCGTGGCGGACGTGATCACCGGCGCCGCCAAGGACGCCCGCTACCGCGGCTCCCGCCTGGTCACCCGATTGAAGGCCAAGAGCGTGGAGCTGGCCGCGATGGGCGAGACGCACCTGACCGAGGAGCACGCCGAGGTGGTGCGCTTCAGCCACAGGGCGAAGGGGACCTACCGCAAGCTCGTCATCCGCGACGGGCGGCTGGTCGGCGCGATCCTGCTGGGCGAGAGCGCCGCCGTCGGTACCCTCACCCAGCTCTTCGACAGGGGAGGCCCGCTGCCCGGCGACCGGGCGGGGCTGCTGTTCCCCGGCCTGTCAGGGGCTCCGGTGGCCGACAGCCCCGTCAGGATGCCCGACTCGGCCAAGGTCTGCCAGTGCAACAACGTGACGAAGGGCCAGATCAGAGCGTGCTGGGAGTCCGGCGCGCGGGACGTGACAGCGGTGGCGGCCGCGACGAGGGCCACGACCGGCTGCGGCACCTGCCGCGACGCCGTCGAGGGCATCGTCGGCTGGCTGTGCGAGCAAGAGGGGGTTTCCGCATGAACAGGGTTGTCGTGGCCGGCTACGGTCCCGCCGCGCACAGGCTCGTCGAGACCCTGCTGAGCAGGGGCTTCGACGGGTCTGTCACGATCTTCGGCGAGGAGTCCCTGCCCGCCTACGACCGGGTCGCGCTCACCTCCTACCTGACGGGCACCGACTTCGCCGACCTCAGGCTTCCCGACCTTCCGGGCGTCGTGACGCGACTGTCGGCGCGCGTCACGGGCATCGACAGGGCCGCCAAGGTCGTCACGACCGCGGAGGGGCACGCCGAGCCGTATGACACGCTGGTGCTGGCCACAGGCTCCGCGCCGTTCGTGCCGCCGGTGCCCGGCGCCTCGCACGCCTTCGTCTACCGCACGATCGACGACCTGGAACTGATCAGGGCGGCCGCCTCCCACGCCACCCGCGGCGTGGTCGTCGGCGGCGGGCTGCTCGGCCTCGAGGCCGCCGACGCGCTGCGCGGGCTCGGCCTCGAGACCCACATCGTCGAGCTGAGCCCCTGGCTGATGCCGCGCCAGGTCGACGAGGGCGGCGGCGCGGTGCTCAAGGGCCACATCTCCAGGCTCGGCCTGTCGGTCCACGCGGGCGTCTCGCTGGCCTCCATCGAGCCCGACAGGGTCGTCCTCAGCGACGGCCGGACCATCGACGCCTCCGTGGTCGTCTTCTCCGCCGGCATCAAGCCGCGCGACGAGCTGGCCCGCGACTGCGGCCTCGAGGTGGGCGAGCGCGGCGGCGTCGCCGTCGACGAGGGCATGCGGACCAGCGACCCCTCCATCTACGCGGTGGGGGAGTGCGCCCTGGTCGGCGGCATGGTCTACGGGCTGGTCGGACCCTGTTTCACCCAGGCCGAGGTGGCCGCCGACCGCATGCTCGGCGGCGCCTCCCGCTTCGACGGCGCCGACCTGTCGACCAAGCTGAAGCTCCTCGGCGTCGAGGTGGCCCAGTTCGGCGCGATGGAGGGGGCGCTCGACGTCACCTACATGGACCCCGTCGGCGGCGTCTACAAGCGGCTCTTCGTCTCCGACGACGCCCAGACGCTGCTCGGCGGCATCTGCGTGGGCGACGCGGGGCCGTACACGACGCTGAAGCCGTTCGTCGGCAAGCCGCTGCCGGCGGCGCCCTCCGACCTGCTGTTCACCGGCTCGGCGGTCAGCCTCGACCTGCCCGACGACGCCCAGGTCTGCTCCTGCAACAACGTCACGGCGGGACACCTGCGCACCGCGATCTGCGACGGAGTGACCGACGTGCCCGGGCTGAAGGCGTGCACCAGGGCGGGGACCACCTGCGGGTCGTGCGTGCCGCTGATGAAGCGGCTGCTGGAGAAGTCCGGCGTCGAGCTGTCCAAGGCGCTGTGCGAGCACTTCGACCACAGCAGGGCCGAGCTGTTCGACATCGTCCGCGTGCGGGAGATCACCACCTTCTCCGAGCTGATCGGCCTGTACGGCAGGGGCAGGGGCTGCGACATCTGCAAGCCCGCCGTCGCCTCGATCCTCGCCTCCCTGCACAACGGGCACGTCCTGGACGGCGAGCGGGCCGCGCTGCAGGACACCAACGACCACTTCCTGGCCAACATCCAGAAGAACGGCACCTACTCGGTCGTGCCGCGCATCCCCGGCGGCGAGATCACCCCGGAGAAGCTCATCGTCGTCGGCGAGGTCGCCCGCGACTTCGGCCTCTACACCAAGATCACCGGCGGTCAGCGGATCGACCTGTTCGGCGCCCGCGTCGAGCAGCTTCCGCAGATCTGGAAGCGCCTGGTCGACGCCGGCTTCGAGTCCGGCCACGCCTACGGCAAGGCGCTGCGCACGGTGAAGTCCTGCGTGGGCTCCACCTGGTGCAGGTACGGCGTGCAGGACTCGGTCGGCCTCGCGATCGCCCTCGAGATGCGCTACCGGGGCCTGCGCTCCCCGCACAAGCTGAAGTCGGCGGTGTCCGGCTGCGCGAGGGAGTGCGCCGAGGCCAGGTCGAAGGACTTCGGGATCATCGCCACCGAGAAGGGCTGGAACCTCTACGTCGGAGGGAACGGCGGCTTCAAGCCCCGCCACGCCGACCTGCTGATCTCCGACGTGTCCACCGAGGAGCTGATCACGGTCATCGACAGGTTCCTGATGTTCTACATCCGCACCGCCGACCGGCTCCAGCGCACGGCGGCGTGGGTGGAGTCGCTGGAAGGCGGCCTCGACTACCTGCGGGCGGTGATCGTGGACGACTCGCTCGGGATCTGCGACTCGCTCGACGCGCAGATGGAACGGCACGTGGCGACCTACGTCGACGAGTGGCGGACCACGATCGAGGACCCGGACAAGCTCAGCAGGTTCGTCAGCTTCGTCAACGCCCCGGGAACGCCCGACCCGTCGATCGTCTTCGAGACCGAGCGCGACCAGATCAAGCCCGTCCTCATCCCGCTGGACCGCCTGAGCTCCTCCCTCGCCACCTGACCGCCCCCACCAAACCGCCGCCCACCCGCCCTGCGTCGCCCACCCGCAACCGACCAGACCCGATCAGGCCACCCGCAACCTCGTCGCCCCCCGAAACGACCGGAAAGGAGCACCACAGTTGACCTCCTCCCCACGGCTGAAGCCGGGGGACTCCAACCCTCGCGGGTCGGGTTTCCTGCTTCACCGCCGGCCGCCCGCCCAGCTTGCGCTGCTCGGGTCTCACGCCGGCTCCACAGGCGTTTCACCTCTCGGCCAGCCCGGCCGCGAGGATGTTCCTGGCCGCGTTCACATCCCGGTCATGGGACGCGCCGCACACGCATTCCCGGCTCCGGACGTTCAGCGGCATCGTGTCTTGCAGAAGGCCGCACGTCGAGCACAGCTTGGAGCAGGGAAACCAGCGGTCGATCACGACCAGCTTCCGCCCACCAGGGTTGACGACCTTCTCTCCGGTCGACAGCGTCACCAGGGCGGTGATACCCGCGTCCACGCCGACCGACCGCGCCACGGGATCGAGCGGCCGGATCGCGTCTTCGCAGAGGATGGACACGAACCAGCGTCCGGCCGCGTCCTTCGACACCGTCACCGTGGACGGCTCGACGCCCTCGGGAAGCGGACGCGACCACACGATGTCCAGCGGCCCGTCCATCTTGGCCAGGGTGAGCCGCCCATCGCGGAAGGTGAACGCAGAGCGGGTGTACTCGGCCGACAGCCGCGACTTCTTGCGGGACTTGAACGCCGGGTACCTGGCCCGCTTGGCGAAGAAGTCGGCGAAGGCGGCCTGCAGGTGACGCAGCGCCTGCTGGAGCGGGACCGAGGACACCGCGTTCAGGAACGCGAGCTCGTCGGTGCGTTTCCACTCGGTCAGCGCGGCCGACGACTCCACGTAGGAGATGCGGCGCCCTTGCTGGGTGTAGGCGCGGGTGCGCTCCTCCAGCGCCTTGGTGTAGACGAGGCGGGCGCAGCCGAACCTCCGGGCAAGCTCAGAGGCTTGCTCGGGCGTCGGGTAGAAGCGGTACTTGAACGCCCGCTTCACGCTCTGCGCCACGACACACGTTCTACCGCACGATCAGCTGAGTATCGCGTGTTTGTTCGAACGGAAGGTGTGGCACCGTGCCGCGTTTCCTCCCCAGGGCTGAAGCCCGGGGTCTCCACGCTTCAGGAGTTCCGATGACCGTCGCCGAACTCCCCACGCGCGTTTGGGTCCCCGTCTGTGCCTACGCCGTCCTTCTGCCGGAGCGGGGGGTGTGCGCCCTCGTCGACGGCCGGCAGGTGGCGCTGTTCCGCACCCACAACGGCCACGTCCACGCCATCGGCAACCTCGACCCCTTCACCGGCGCACACGTTCTGTCCCGCGGCATCGTGGGCTCGAGAGGCGAGGAGCCCACCGTCGCCTCACCCATGCACAAGCAGGTCTTCTCCCTGGTCACAGGGCAGTGCCTGGACGACCCCTCGGTCGCCGTGCCGACCTATCCGACCCGAGTGAACGACGGCAGAGTGGAGGTGGGGCTTTGAGCGCCCTGACCGTGGAAGAGCCGAGATCGCCCGAGACCGCACCCGACGCGCTGGCGGGCTTCACCATCGGCGTGACCGCGACCAGGCGGCGCGAGGAGTTCTGCGCCCTGCTCGAAAGGCGCGGCGCCCGCGTGGTCAGCGCCCCCGCGATCAGGCTCGTCCCGCTCGCCGAGGACACCGACCTGCTCGCGGCCACCCGCCACAGCCTGGAGGCCCCGCTCGACGACGTCGTCGTCACCACCGGCGTCGGATTCCGCGGCTGGATGGCCGCCGCCGAAGGCTGGGGCCTGTCGGCCGAGCTGTCGCGGCACCTCACCCGCGCCAGGCTGCTCACCCGCGGACCCAAGGCCAGGGGAGCGGTGCGCGCCGCGGGACTCAACGACCACTGGACACCCGCCACCGAATCCTGCGAGGAGGTCAAGCAGCACCTGCTCGCCCAGGACCTGCGCGGCCGCCGCATCGCCGTCCAGCTCCACGGGGAGCCTCTGACGGAGTTCGTCGCCGAACTGCGCGCCGCGGGCGCCGAGGTCATCGAGGTGCCCGTCTACCGCTGGCTGCCCTACCGGGACATCTCGCCGCTGCGCCGCCTGGTCAGCCAGGCCATCTCCGGCGGCGTCGACGCGGTCGCCTTCACCAGCGCGCCCGCCGTCCTGGCGATGCTCGGCTCCGCCCGCGCCGACGGGCTCGACGACGCGCTGCTGTCGGCGTTCAGCGGGAGGGTCGTCGCCGCCTGCGTCGGCCCCGTGACCGCCCAGCCGCTGGTGTCCAAGGGCGTGCCGGTGATCCAGCCGGAGCGCTCCAGGCTCGGCGCGCTCGCCAGGGTCCTGGCCAGGCACCTGCCCGAGCACGGCGTCACCAGGCTGATGGCAGGCGGCCACGGCCTCGAGATCCGCGGCCACGCCGTCGCCGTGGACGGCGAGCTCAAGCCGCTGCCGCCCGCGCCCATGGCCGTACTCAAGCGGCTGGCCGACAAGCCCGGTCACGTCGTACCCCGCTCAGAGCTGCGCACGGTACTGCCGGGCGGAGCGTCCCGCGACTCGGCCGAGCACGCGGTCGAGATGGCCGTCACGCGGCTGCGCAGAGCCCTCGGACCAGGTGGCATCGTCGAGACGGTGGTCAAGCGCGGCTACCGGCTGGCCACGCACCGCGAGGACGGCCTGTGACCTTCGCCCGGCCGTACGGGAGATCGCAGGGCACGCTCGTCATCGCCGCCCACGGCACGCGCAGCGCGGCGGGAGAGCGGACGCTGGCCAGACTCGCGGACGCCGTGCGCCACCTGCGCGAGGGCCGCCGGGTCGAGCTCGCCTACCTGGAGATCAGCCAGCCGCTCCTCGCGGACGTCCTGCCGGACCTTCCAGGGCCTGTCACCGTCGTTCCGCTGCTGCTCGCGGGCGGCTACCACGTCCACATCGACCTGCCGAACGTCGTTGCCGCGACCAGGCCGGACGCCACCGTCACCGCGCCGCTCGGCCCGCATCCGCTGCTCACCCGCGCGCTGGTCCGCAGGCTCACCAGGGCGGGACTGCGCGCCACCGACGCGGTCGTCCTCGCCGCGGCAGGCTCCTCCGACCCCGCGGCCCTGTCCGACGTCAGATCCACCGCCCGGCTGCTCGCCGTACGGCTCTCGCGCCCGGTCACCGCCGCCTTCGCGGCCGGAGGCAGCCCCGCAGTGAACGAGGGGCTGGACCGCATGCGGCGCGGCCCCGCCCCTCGCGTCGTCCTCGCCTCTTACCTGATCGCGCCAGGCTTCTTCCACGACAAGCTGGTCAGCGCCGGCGCCGACGTGGTCACCGAACCGATCGGCGCGGACCCCGACCTGGCCGCCCTGGTGTGGGCACGCCACGATCAGGCGGCGGGTTCCAGCCTCAGCTCCTTCACGATCTCCTCGGCGCTGGCGTCCCGCGAGGGCCCCGCGTCCGCGCCGACGAACATCTCGTAGTAGGCGTGCTGGAAGCACCCGGCCAGCAGCAGCCTGGCGCTGCCCACGGGATCGACCGACGGCGCCACCCTGCCGAGCCGCTGCTCGGCCTCCAGGTAGTCGGCCAGCGGCACGATCTCGGCCATCGGGCCCAGGCCGTTGTCGCGGACGGCCTCGCGGAAGCGGACCGTCACCGAAGGCGAGGTGAAGGCGGGCAGCGCCGCCGACTGGACCTCCAGGTAGTAGTCGATGCCCGCTCTCGCGATGGGGAGCAGGTTGTCGCTCACCTGTCCTTTCCCCACGAGGTGGGACAGGTCGTGCAAGATCCGCAGCCAGAGCGGGAGCCGGTCCTGAAGCAGGGCGAGGAAGAGGTCGACAGGGCCTCCGCCCCGCTCCTCCCTCAGCGACAGTGCCATCTCCAGCACGCGGCGCCTGGTGTCCTGACTTCTCTGGTGCGAATCGACATGGGAAGTAGCCATGGTTGCCCTAACGTGCGCAGTCACATGGGTAGGTTCAACGTGGCCGTGCCGGAATGGGGGGACGTTGCAGAGCGTGTTTCTCCTGGTTATTCAATCGTTGCGGGTTGGCGTTCCAACTCCACGCATTCCGGGTCGAAACGCGCGGGGCACCGATTATTGCCCGAAACGGCTGAGAATATCGGTGATTGAATCCTGAAACTTCCCTGGCAGTGTCGTCGCGGCCCGCCCGTTCTGAAGGGTTCGCAGGTGCGCGGACCTGCTGCAAGGCGGATATTTCATGCTCTGTCGCTTAACGGCCACCGCGAAAGCCCCTTTGCGGACGGGGACTTCCCGCACACCACCGAGTTGTCGAATCTCGTTCGGGAGAGCGAAAAAGATCACTCGAAATCGCCCGCCGAACTTCCTGTCCCACCCGACCTCTCCACCGCCCCCGCGCACCCCGCTCCGTGCGGGCGACAGCATGCGCCCGGGTCAGCCCCAAGCGAGTAAGTGGCGGCAACCAGCACGTGTGACGACGAAGCGCCCCCTCCGCGACACACCGGCACTTGTCGCCCACGCAGGCACCGCGCACCCCCCGGTCTGCCACCACTAACGCGCCCCTCGGCTTAGGGTGGGTGGCCTGGTGCGCGTCTCTTGGTTTGGGGCGGGCTGCCTGCGCGTCTCTCGATTTGGGGTGGGCCACCGCTACGCGTCCCTCGGCTTAGGGTGGGTGGCCTGGTGCGCGTCTCTTGGTTTGGGGCAGGCCGCCTGGCGCGCGTCTCTCGATTTGGGGTGGGCCACCGCTACGCGCCCCTCGGCTTAGGGCGGGCCGCCTGGTGCGCGTCCCTCGGCTTGGGGCAGGCCGCCTCTCGTGCGTCCCTCGGTTTGGGGCACCCCGCCTCTCACGCACCATCGGTCTGGGGCGCGCCACTGCTGATCGCCCGCCACTCACACCCGTACTGGGTCGAGGCGATGCGGCCGGCGCTGCCGGCTTACAGAGCGTACAAGGCTCACCGCCGCCGCGAGGACGGTCCGCCCATGGGTGACGCCTGGGCCATCAGGACGGCGTGCGCCCGCTGGGCTACTGGTCGCCGGGGTCGGTGTCTCTGCGGCGGAGGTAACGCTCGAACTCGGCCGCGATCGCGTCACCCGACGCCTCGGGCAGTTCGGCCGCGTCCTTGCGCTCCTCCAACTCCTTGACGTACTCCGCCACCTCGCTGTCCTGCGAGGCGAGTTCGTCCACGCCGTTCTCCCAGGCGCGGGCCTCCTCCACGAGGTCGCCCAGCGGCACGGGGATCTCCAGCACGTCCTCCACCCTGCGCAGCAGCGCGAGTGTCGCCTTCGGGTTGGGCGGCTGAGCGACGTAGTGCGGCACCGACGCCCACAGTGAGATGGCCCGCAGCCCCGCAGCGCCGAACGCGTGCTGCAGCACCCCCACGATGCCGGTCGGTCCCTCGTAGCGGCTCAGCTCCAGGTTGACCGAGCGGGCGAGACCCTCCTCGGTCGCCGACCCCACGATCGGCACGGGACGCGTGTGCGGGGAGTCGTTGAGCAGCGCGCCCAGCATGACCGTCATCTCGATGCCCAGCTCGTGGCAGACGCCCACGATCTCGTCGCAGAAGCCGCGCCACCGCATGTTCGGCTCGATGCCGCGCAGTAGCACCACGTCACGCTCCACGCCCGGTGGGCGGGCCAGGGACAACCTGGTCGTCGGCCAGACGATCGAGCGGGTCAGCCCGTCACCCATCTCCACGATGGGGCGCGTGACCTGGAAGTCGTAATAGTCTTCCGGGTCCAGCGCGATCAGCGGCTCGGCCTTCCATTCGCTCTCCAGGTGCGCGATGACGCCACTGGAGGCCTCACCTGCGTCGTTCCACCCTTCGAACGCGGCGATGAGCACCGGATCGACGAGCTCGGGGAGCCCTTCGAGCTCGATCACGCGCCGCCTCCTCTCGCTGTTCTCAACGCCTAAGCCTATGCGGTGAGTGGCGCTTTACGTCACTGATCTCCACCGGCGTAATTCTCGGCGCCTCGGACGGGCGTGAAAGGAGTGCGAAAGGCCCTTGAACGCGGGGGTCGCGACGTCTGGAAGATCGGCCGGAGTCCTGCTGGAGCGGGCGTGAAAGACGGGCGGTCACCGGTGACCGGGGTGGCCTCGACCCTGCTTGCCGTACGGATGGATCGGCGACCTGAGGTGCCGCGGACGTGCGAAGGGATCGGTGGCCCGAGGCGGCGCGGACGTGCGAAGGGATCGGTGGCACGAGGTGGTGGGGACGTGCGGGAGGGGGCGGTGGTCCGAGGCGGGGCTGATGTGCGAGGAGATGTCGGCCGAAGTGGCGCGGACGTGCAGGGGTCAGCGGCCCGAGGTGGTGTGGACGATCAGGACGTCGCACGAGGCGCGGTGGGAGACGTTGGAAGGGACCGAGCCGAGCAACCGTCCCGCCAGGCTGTTGAGGCCGCGGTTGCCGACCACGAGCAGGTCCGCGCGGTGCCGGTCGGCCATCTTGACCAGCACGTCCACTGCGTCGCCCTCCTCGGCGGCCAGCACGATGTCGGTGGCCCCCGCCGCAACGGCGTGTTCGCGGGCCGCGCGCAGGGCGTCGTCGGCGGGGGTGGATCCGCTGACCTTGTAGGCCAGGTCGCCGAGTGCGTCGGCCGCGGCCGCGCGGGAGCTTTCACGCATGGGCAGGTACGCGCAGGTCAGGACGAGCGTGGCGCGGGTGGCGGCGGCCAGCGAGGCGGCGGCGGACACGGCGCGGAAGGAGGAGGTGGACCCGTCGGTGCCGACGAGCACGGTGCGGTAGGTCATGAGGGCGACCCCCAATTGGACGCAGCGTCAATTGTCGACAGGGTAGCGCCCGTTAAGCTTGACCGCATGAACGTCTCCCCATCTTTCCGCGAAGTCCTCTCCCAGCGCGTGATGGTCGCCGACGGGGCGATGGGGACGATGCTGCAGTCCTACGACCCCACCCTTGACGACTTCGAGGGCTACGAGGGCTGCAACGAGGTGCTCAACGTCACCAGGCCCGACATCGTCAGCGGTGTTCACGACGCGTACTTCGCCGTCGGGGTCGACTGCGTCGAGACCAACACCTTCGGCGCGAACCTCGCGGCGCTGGGTGAGTACGACATCCCCGAGAAGGTCTTCGAGTACTCGGAGGCCGGCGCCCGCCTGGCCCGCGAGCGGGCCGACCACTGGTCGACGCCAGAGCAGCCGCGGTTCGTGCTCGGCTCGATGGGGCCGGGCACCAAGCTGCCCACGCTCGGCCACCTGCCCTTCGCCACCCTGCGCGACGCCTACCGCGACAACGCGGCGGGCCTGATCGCCGGCGGCGCCGACGCGCTGATCATCGAGACCTGCCAGGACCTCCTCCAGGTCAAGGCGGCCATCGTGGGCGCCAAGCGGGCGATCGAGTCCGCGGGCCGCGATGTGCCGATCATCGCCCAGGTCACCATCGAGACCAACGGCGCCATGCTCCTCGGCTCTGAGATCGGCGCCGCGCTGACGGCGATCGAGCCTCTCGGCGTCGACCTGGTCGGCCTCAACTGCGCCACGGGTCCCGCCGAGATGAGCGAGCACCTGCGCTACCTCGCCCGCCACTCGCGGCTGCGCCTTTCCTGCATGCCCAACGCCGGCCTGCCCGTCCTCACCTCCGACGGCGCCTACTACCCGCTGAGCCCCGGTGAGCTGGCCGACGCCCACGAGACCTTCGCCCGCGACTACGGCCTGTCCCTGGTCGGCGGCTGCTGCGGCACCACGCCCGAGCACCTGCGCCAGGTCGTCGAGCGGGTCCGCGGCCAGCGGCCCGCCGCGCGCAGGCCGCACCCCGAGCCCGGAGCCTCCTCGCTGTACCAGACCGTCCCGTTCCGGCAGGACACCTCCTACCTGGCCATCGGCGAGCGCTGCAACACCAACGGCTCCAAGGCCTTCCGCGAGGCCATGCTCGAAGGCCGCTGGGACGACTGCGTCGAGACGGCCCGCGACCAGGCCCGCGACGGCGCCCACATGCTCGACCTGTGTGTCGACTACGTCGGCCGCGACGGCGTCGCCGACATGAAGGAGCTGGCCTTCCGCTTCGCCACCGCCTCCACCCTGCCGATCATGCTCGACTCGACCGAGTCCGAGGTGCTCAAGGCCGGTCTGGAGATGCTCGGCGGCCGCGCGGTCGTCAACTCCGTCAACTACGAGGACGGGCGCGGGCCCGAGTCCCGCTTCCACAAGACCATGACCGCTGTACGCGAGCACGGCGCGGCCGTCGTCGTCATGTGCATCGACGAGAACGGCCAGGCCCGCACCGCCGAGGAGAAGGTCCGCATCGCCTCCGAGACGATCGACGACCTGGTCGCCAACTGGGGCATGAAGGTCTCCGACATCATCGTCGACTGCCTGACCTTCACCATCGCCACCGGCATGGAGGAGTCGCGCAAGGACGGCCTGGAGACCATCGAGGGCATCCGCCAGCTCAAGCAGCGCTACCCCGAGGTGCAGACGACGCTGGGTCTGTCCAACATCTCCTTCGGCATCAATCCGGCCGCCCGCATGGTGCTCAACTCGGTCTTCCTCAACGAGTGCGTCAACGCCGGCCTCGACTCGGCCATCGTGCACGCATCCAAGATCCTTCCGATGTCGCGCATCCCCGACGAGCAGCGCCAGGTCGCCCTCGACATGGTCTACGACCGCCGCCGCGAGGGCTACGACCCGCTGCAGCGGTTCATCGCGCTGTTCGAGGGCGTCGACGTCGCCGCGCTGCGCGCGGGCAAGGCCGAGGAACTGGCCGCGCTGCCGCTGTGGGAGCGGCTCAAGCGGCGCATCATCGACGGCGAGCGCAAGGGCCTCGAGGCCGACCTCGACGAGGCGCTGGCGCAGCGGCCCGCTTTGGAGATCATCAACGACGTCCTGCTCGACGGCATGAAGACGGTCGGCGAGCTGTTCGGCTCAGGCCAGATGCAGCTGCCGTTCGTGCTGCAGTCGGCCGAGGTCATGAAGAACGCCGTCGCCTACCTCGAACCCCACATGGACAGGGTCGAGGGCGAGACCAAGGGCCGCATCGTGCTGGCCACGGTCAAGGGTGACGTCCACGACATCGGCAAGAACCTCGTCGACATCATCCTGTCGAACAACGGCTACGAGGTCGTGAACCTCGGCATCAAGCAGCCGGTCAGCAGCATTCTGGAGACCGCCGAGCAGAAGAACGCCGACGTCATCGGCATGTCCGGACTTCTGGTGAAATCGACGGTCGTCATGAAGGAGAACCTCGAGGAGATGAACTCCCGGGGGATCTCCCAGCGCTACCCCGTGCTCCTCGGCGGCGCCGCCCTCACCCGCGCCTACGTGGAGCAGGACCTGGCCGAGCTGTTCAACGGCGAGGTCCGCTACGCCCGTGACGCGTTCGAGGGCCTGCGGCTGATGGACGCCTTCATGGCCCACAAGAGGGACGGCTCCCCGCTGCCCGCGCTGCGAGAGCGCCGCGTCAAGTCAGGCGCCACGCTCACCCGCACCGCCGTCGAGGACCTGCCGGCTCGGTCCGACGTGGCCGCCGACAACCCCGTCCCCGTCGCGCCGTTCCACGGCGACCGCATCGTCAAGGGCATCTCGCTCGGCGACTACGCCTCCTTCCTCGACGAGCGGGCGCTGTTCCTCGGCCAGTGGGGCCTCAAGCCCACCAGGGGCGGCGACGGTCCCGGCTACGAGGAGCTCGTCGAGACCGAGGGCAGGCCCAGGCTGCGGATGTGGCTCGACCGCATCCAGACCGAGGGGTTGCTCGAGGCGGCCGTCGTCTACGGCTACTTCCCGTGCGTCAGCGACGGCGACTCGCTGATCATCCTCGACGACGCGGGCAACGAGCGCACCCGCTTCACCTTCCCGCGCCAGCGCCGCGACAGGCACCTGTGCCTGTCGGACTTCTTCCGCTCGAAGGACTCCGGCGAGGTCGACGTCGTCGGCTTCCAGATCGCGACCATGGGCGGCAAGATCTCCGAGGCGACGGCCGAGCTGTTCGCCAAGGACGCCTACCGCGACTATCTGGAGCTCCACGGTCTGTCGGTGCAGCTCACGGAGGCCCTCGCCGAGTACTGGCACGCCAGGGTCCGCTCGGAGTGGCGCATCGGCGGCGAGGAGTCCCTCGACGACATGCTCAAGGTCAACATCCAGGGCTGCCGCTACTCCTTCGGCTACCCGGCCTGCCCCAACCTGGAGGACCAGGTTCAGCTGTTCGAACTGCTCGACCCGGAAAGGATCGGCGTGACGCTGTCGGAGGAGTTCCAGCTCCACCCGGAGCAGGCCACCTCCGCCCTCGTCGCCCACCACCCCGAGGCCAAGTACTTCAACGTCTGACCCGCAGGCTCGCCCGACCAGGCAGGAGACCGCCCTCCCCGGGGGGCGGACCCTGCCTCCGGCGCGTCCCATGCGAGCCTGTGGCCCGGTCCGCGAGTGCACAGCCGCTCACACGAGGTGGGCTGGGCGATGCCCGGCCCACTCGCGTGGTTCCCGACGCGCGTCAGCGGGCGGCACCTGGCCCCCTGAGGTGCAGTATCGGGCGGCGCCCAACCCCCGAGGTGCTGTGGTGGGCGGCGCTTGGCCCCTGAGGTGCTGTGGTGCGCGGCACCCGACCCCTGAGGTGCTGTGGTGGGCGGGGTGTGGTGGCGGGTGGCGCACAGTGCCCGGATGCGGTGGTGGGCGATGCGCGTCCCCGGGAGGTGGTGCGCGCGGTGCCCGGGTGCGGTGGTGGGCGGCGCCCCATACCTCCCCGTACGGCAAGCGGGCCCGGCCGCCACCCAGGGCACGTGGCCGGCGCCCGTCCAGGGACACGCTCCCCGAGCTCACCCGGCCGGCCGCCGTCACGGCGCCCCCAATGGCACCATGAGCCGACCCGCGCAACGCCCAGTTCCGGACACGCCCTAACGTAGAAGTCCGTATCGATTGCTCCGGGGGGAAAGTGGACGCCGCATTCTTCGACATGGACGGCTTGCTGGTCGACACCGAGAAGGTATGGCTCAAGATCGAAATCGAGGTGATGTCCCGCCTCGGCGGGATCTGGACCCCTGAACACCAGACGCACCTGGTCGGCGGCTCCATGGAACGCACCGTCGACTACATGCTCGCCGTCTCCGGCTCGTCTGTCGCGCCCGAGACGCTGCGCGAATGGATGATCGAGGGGATGGTCTCCCAGCTGGCAGGGGGTGTCCAGGCCATGCCGGGCGCGCTCGAGCTCCTGGAGAGCCTCCGCGCCGAGGGGGTGCCGGTCGGGCTGGTCACCTCGTCGCTCAAGGAGATCGCCGAGGCGGTGCTCGTCTCGGTGGGTCGTGACCGATTCGACGTGATCGTGACGGCCGACGACGTGACCCGCACCAAGCCCGACCCCGAGCCGTACCTGACCGCGGCCCGCCTGCTGGACGTCGAGCCGGTCCGCTGCGTCGTCCTGGAGGACTCGCCCAACGGGGTGGCGGCGGGCACGGCCGCCGGGTGTGCCGTGGTGGCCGTCCCCAGCCTGCTGCCGATCCCGCCCGCGCCCGGCCGGCTCGTGGTGTCGTCCCTCACCGAGGTCACACCCGACCATCTCCGCGCCCTCGTGCCTCCCATCACCGGCCCCTGACCCCCCTTCACCCCCCGCCCCCCACTCCCACCCCCTGACCAGATCGCGGTACCTCGCCGCCCGGATCTCTGGTCCTGGCGGACTGTCGACCGTGGCTCTCCTTCTCGGGCCTTCACGCCTGGGCCTGTGGTTGTCGGCTCTCCGCCACCCGCTCGCGCCGTCTGACCGGACCCGCGATACCTCGCCGCCCGGATCTCTGGTCCTGGCGGACCGTCGACCGCAGCTCTCCTTCTCGGGCCTTCACACCTGCGCCTGCGGTTCTCGGCTCTCCACGCGCCATCGACCTCACCCGGGTCGTCTGGTCACGCGATCCTCGTACCTCGGTTCTCCCGTCTGGTCACGCGATCCTCACGCACGGGGTCTCGCGTCTGGTCACGCGGCCTCGGTTGTCGCACCTCGCCATGCGACCCTCGCCTCCCAGCTCGCGCAGCCGTCGCACTCCCGCTCACCGGTCTCTCGGGTCTTCGCGCCTCTCGTCGCGGCCGGCGGTTCCCCCCGGCAAACACGGCGTCGACCTCGCCCCATGTGCTCAAGCCCCGCGCCAAGTCCTGCGGTCCCCGCTCTCCGGCTCGCGTGCCTCCGACCTCGGACCATCGATCGCGTCGACCGTCGGCCCCGCCCTCGCAGAGTGCCGGGGGTGCGACCAGCGCCGGGCCGGGGTGCATGCCGTACCGAAGGCGGAAAACCTTCCCCTAAGGGAAAGATCCCTCCTCAGGGAGGAGCGGCGACCGGCACCTCGCGTGCCAGGATGGAGAAAGTCAGCCAACACGAGGGGTGGCCAATATGGGCGGATTCAATAACATCGCGTGGTTGCCGTTGTGCGTCGGCGCCACCGGTGTGGGACTGGTGTTCAGCTTCCTGCTGCTGCGCCGCAGGGGAGCGGTGGCCGCCATGCGGATGGTGGCGTGGTCGCTCCTGCCGATGGCCGCCTACCTCACCGGTGCTCTCAGCTCACTCTGGACCATCGGCACGACCGCCGTCACCTTTGTCACCAGCCTGGTGTTCAACCCGCTCACCTGGGCCGGGGTGGCGCTGGCGGGGTTGTCCGTGGTGCTGTTCATGGTGTCGGGCGTGCTCAGGGCGAGGAAGCTGTCGGCCGCGGACGGCAGGGCGTCCGGCGAGGCGGCGGAGAAGAAGCAGGCGCGGAAGGCGCCGCAGCAGCCCGCCGCGCAGGCTCCCGCGGGAAAGCCTGCCATCGCCCAGCAGAAGCCCAGGACGAACGACGATGATTTCTCCGATATCGAGGACATTCTCAAGCGGCGCGGGATCAGCTAGATCCGGCGTCAGTGCAATGTCACAGTTCCGAGACCCAACCGGAACGGGCTGTAGACATTCTGTCCAAGATCGATACGAATGCGTTTCGCCCGAATCACAGTTGAGCTACATAGACCGCGTGGGGGCTAGTCAGCGCAGCTCAGGGCATACATTCTGCCTCCTGGGACCGTGACGGACGGTCCTGGCAAGCACGGGCGTGAGTCCAGACCGGGCCAGTGCCCGTAAGAGACGACGCCGTCTAACCCAGGGGGCAAGAGCAGTATGCGCACAACCCCGGTCGTGCCAGCCTCCTGGAGGGTCAGGACAGAGGAGGGCGCATGACCGCACCGCTCGACGTGCCGGAGTCGGCCAGCTCGGCAGTTCCCGAAGCGGTGGTGGCAGGAGCTGACGCCAAGGCCATCGAGGGCCGTTCGCTCGGCCAGATCGCCTGGCGGCGACTCAAGCGCGACCGTGTCGCGATGGCGGGCGCCATCGTGATCATCTTTCTCATGCTGGTGGCCGTGTTCGCGCCGCTGATCGTGGGATGGCTCGGACACGACCCGCTGCAGTACCACGAGGACCTCGTCGACAGCGGCACGCTCGCGCCGAAGGGCGCCTTCGGCGGGGTGAGCGGCGAGTACCTGTTCGGTGTCGAGCCGGTCAACGGCCGGGACATCTTCAGCAGAGTCGTCTACGGTGCGCGGATCTCGCTGCTGATCGCCTTCCTCGCCACGCTGCTGTCGGTGATCATCGGCACGACGCTCGGCGTCATCGCGGGCTTCTTCGGCGGCTGGATCGACACCCTGATCGGCAGGGCGATGGACGTCTTCCTCGCCTTCCCGCTCCTGGTCTTCGCGCTCGCGCTGGCCGGCGTGGTGCCCGACCAGGCGTTCGGGCTGTCCGGTGACACGCTCCGCGTCACCCTGCTGATCTTCATCATCGGCTTCTTCAACTGGCCGTACCTGGGCCGCATCATCCGGGGCCAGACCCTGTCGCTGCGTGAACGCGAGTTCGTCGACGCCGCCAAGAGCCTGGGGGCCCGCGGGCCGTACATCATCTTCCGCGAGCTGCTGCCCAACCTGATCGCGCCGATCCTGATCTACGCGACCCTGCTGATCCCCTCGAACATCCTGTTCGAGGCGGCACTGTCGTTCCTCGGAGTGGGTGTGCGCCCGCCGACCCCGACCTGGGGCGGCATGCTCTCCGATGCGGCCAGGTTCTACACGATCCCGCACTTCATGATCTTCCCCGGTCTGGCGATCTTCATCACAGTGCTTGCGTTCAACCTGTTCGGCGACGGCCTGCGAGACGCGCTCGACCCGCGTGGCAGCCGCTGACCCCTCTCGGACTCCCTTAACCCTGCTTCCAACCCAAAGGGGTGCGACACCTTGATGAGAAGAAAAGCACTGACGACTGCCGCGGCCGGGCTCACGCTCGCCATGGCTCTGGCGGCCTGTGCCGGCACGCCGACCCAGACGCCGGGTCAGGGCCAGACCGCCGCCGCGACCTCGGGCGCGTCGGGAGCCGCGGAAGCGGCCGACGCCGCGATCGGCAAGATCTTCAACCCTTCTGACAAGAAGGGTGGCACTCTCAAGATGGCCAACTCGGCCGACTGGGACAGCCTCGACCCCGGCAACACCTACTACGGCTACTCGCTGAACTTCGCCCGCCTGTACGGCCGCGCGCTGCTGATGTTCAAGTCCGCGCCCGGCCCCGACGGCAACACCCTCGTGCCCGACCTGGCAGAGAGCCTCGGCAAGTCCAGCGACGACGCCAAGACGTGGACCTACAAGATCCGCACGGGTGTCAAGTTCGAGGACGGCACTCCGGTCACGTCCAAGGACATCGCGTACTCGGTGGCCCGCCAGTTCGACAAGGAGATCCACCCGAACGGGCCGACCTACCTCAACGCGCTGCTCGACTGGCCGAAGGGCTACAAGGGCGCCTACAAGTCGAAGGACGCCGACTTCTCCTCGGCCGTCGAGACGCCCGACGACCAGACGATCGTGTTCCACCTGAAGGAGCCGTTCGGTCTGTTCGACTACATCATGCAGATGCCGATGACCATGCCCGTTCCCAAGGACAAGGACACCGGCACCAAGTACCAGGAGCACGTCATCTCGACGGGCCCCTACAAGTTCGAGAAGAACGAGATCGGCAAGGGCTTCACCCTGGTCCGCAACGACCAGTGGGACCCGGCCACCGACCCGAACCGTCCGGCCCTGCCCGACCGCATCGAGGTGCAGACCGGCGTCAACGCCGACGACCTCGACAACCGGCTGATCTCCGGCGACGTCCAGATCGCCGTCGACGGCCTGGGCATCGGCAACGCGGCCCTGCCGAAGGTCCTGCCGGACCCGGCGCTCAAGGCCCGTACCGACAACCCGATCCAGCAGCGCACCTGGTACACCTCGATCATTCCCGACGTCGCGCCGCTGGACAACGTCGAGTGCCGCAGGGCCATCGCCTTCGCCGCGGACCGCAGCAGCCTCTTCCGCGCCTACGGCGGCGAGACCGGCGGCATCACGGCGACGGCGATGATCCCGAAGACCCTCCCCGGTCACAAGGAGATCGACCTCTACAAGTCGCCCGAAGACAAGGGTGACGTGGAGAAGGCCAAGGCGGCGCTCGCCAAGTGCGGCCAGCCGAACGGCTTCGAGACCAACATCTCCTACCGCACCGAGCGGACCAAGGAGAAGGCCGCGGCCGAGTCGCTGCAGCAGTCGCTCGCCCGGGTCGGCATCAAGCTCACGCTCAAGCCGTACCCGCAGGACGACTACTTCGCCCTGTACGCGGGCAAGCCGTCCTACGTCAAGGAGAACAAGATCGGCCTGGCCATCAACGGCTGGGGCTCCGACTACCCCGACACCTACGGCTTCATGCAGGCCATCATGGACAGCCGGGACATCCGCGACGCCGGTAACTACAACCTGTCGGTCAAGATCCCCGAGATCGACAAGTTGATCGACCAGATCAAGGCCGAGCCGGACGCCGCCAAGCGCGCCGACATGTGGTCGCAGATCGACCAGATGGTCATCGACCAGGCCGTCGTCATGCCCAGCGTGTACGGCAAGGCCCTGTACATGCGCGGCAAGAACCTGACGAACGTCTTCATCAGCGACTCTCAGCAGATGTACGACTACGTCGGTCTCGGCGTCCAGCAGTAGAACGAACCACACCTAGATAGGCGGGTGAAGGCAGCAGGTCCCCGGCCGGCACAACCGGCCGGGGACCGGAGCCGGGCACTGTGGTCACATACATCATCAGGCGCGTGATCGGCGCTGTGGCGATGCTGCTCATCGTGAGCATCGTCACCTTCGGGATCTTCTTCTTGGTGCCGCGCCTGGCCGGAGCGACACCGGAGGCGTTCGCCGCCCGGTACGTGGGTCGCGGGGCCAGCATGGACACCATCAAGCTGGTCGCCGAGCGGCTCGGGTTCTACGATCCCGTGGCGGTGCAGTACGGCCGGTTCCTGAAGGGAATCGTGCTGGGAACGGAGTACGACACCGGTGCGGGCGTCGAACACTGCCCCGCGCCCTGCTTCGGCTACTCCTTCATCAACCAGCAGCCCGTCTGGCCCAGCCTGATGGACCGCTCGCGCGTGACGCTGTCACTCGGCATCGGCGCCGCCGTGCTGTGGCTCGTCGGCGGCGTGGCGACCGGTGTGCTGTCGGCGCTGCGGCGCGGCAGCTTCTTCGACAGGTCGGCCATGGGCATCGCCCTGGCCGGAGTGTCGCTGCCGATCTTCTTCACCGGCATGATCTCCCTGTCCGTCTTCAGCTACGGCCTGGGCTGGACCGCCCCCGGCGGCGCGTGGGTGGACGTCACCATCGATCCGCTGCAGTGGGCCTACAACCTGCTGCTGCCATGGATCACCCTGGCCCTGCTGTTCGCCGCCACCTACGCCAGGCTCACCAGGGCGGGCATGCTGGAGACGATGGGCGAGGACTACATCCGCACCGCACGGGCCAAGGGTCTGGTCGAGCGCAGGGTCGTGGTCAAGCACGGGCTGCGCGCCGCGTTGACGCCCATCGTCACCGTGTTCGGCCTGGACTTCGGCCTGCTGCTGGGCGGCGCCGTCCTGACCGAGACGACGTTCTCGCTCAACGGCCTCGGAAAGTTCTCCGTGGACGCCATCAAGAACAACGACCTGCCCGCGGTCATGGGTGTCACGCTGCTGGCCGCCCTGTTCGTCGTGGTGGCCAATCTGGTCGTGGACCTCCTCTACGCTGTGGTCGACCCGAGAGTGAGGCTTTCGTGACCGCGTTCCTCGACGTCAAGGACCTGCGCATCCACTTCCCGACCGACGACGGTCTGGTCAAGTCCGTCGACGGGCTGTCGTTCTCGATCGAGCGCGGCAAGACGCTCGGCATCGTCGGCGAGTCGGGTTCGGGCAAGAGCGTGACCAGCCTCGGCATCCTCGGCCTGCACAAGGGCGGAAGGGCCCGCGTCTCGGGCGAGATCTGGCTCGACGGCGAGGAGCTCGTCGGCACGACGGCCGACCACGTGCGGGGCCTGCGTGGCAAGAAGATGGCGATGATCTTCCAGGATCCGCTGTCGGCCATGCACCCCTACTACACGGTCGGCGACCAGATCGTCGAGGCCTACCGGATCCACAACGACGTCACCAAGAAGGTCGCGCGCAAGCACGCGATCGACATGCTCGGAAGGGTCGGCATCCCCGAGCCGTCCAGCCGCGTCGACGACTACCCCCACCAGTTCTCCGGCGGCATGCGCCAGCGCGCCATGATCGCCATGGCGCTGTCGTGCGACCCCGAGCTGCTCATCGCCGACGAGCCCACGACGGCGCTCGACGTCACCGTGCAGGCGCAGATCCTCGACCTGATGCGCGACCTGCAGCGCGAGTTCAACTCCGCGCTGATCATCATCACCCACGACCTCGGCGTGGTGGCCGAGCTGTCGGACGACATCCTGGTGATGTACGGCGGCAAGTGCGTCGAGTACGGCAGCGCCGAAACCGTGTTCTACCGGCCCGAACACCCCTACACCTGGGGCCTGCTCGGCTCGATGCCGCGCCTGGACAGGGAGCGCACCGAACGGCTCATGCCGATCAAGGGATCACCCCCCTCCCTCATCAACGTCCCTCCTGGCTGCGCCTTCCACCCGCGCTGCCCGCACGCTGCCCGCACCGAGGGACGCGCGGAGACCGAGGTGCCCGAGCTGCTGAAGACGAGCCCAGGCCACCTCGTCAGGTGTCACATGGCGCCTGAGGAGCGCAGGCAGCTGTGGGAGAGCGAGATCAAGCCGATGCTGGAGACCACATGAGCGAGACGCTGCTGTCCGTGCAGGACCTGCGCATGCACTTCCCCATCACCAAGGGGCTGCTGAAGCGGCAGGTCGGCGCGGTCAAGGCGGTCGACGGGATCGACTTCGAGGTCGTCAAGGGCGAGACCCTCGGCCTGGTCGGCGAGTCCGGCTGCGGCAAGTCCACGACCGGGCGCCTGGTGACCAGGCTCCTCGAGCCCACCGGCGGCAAGATCGTCTTCGAGGGCGAGGACATCACCCACATGCCGCAGGGACGGCTGCGCCCGCTCCGCCGCGACATGCAGATGATCTTCCAGGACCCCTACTCCTCGCTCAACCCCCGCCACACGGTCGGTGCCATCGTCGGCGCGCCGTTCCGCATCCAGGGGATCAAGACCGAGCAGGGCATCAAGAAGGCGGTCCAGGACATCCTGGAGCTGGTCGGCCTCAACCCGGAGCACTACAACCGCTACCCGCACGAGTTCTCCGGCGGCCAGCGCCAGCGCATCGGCATCGCCCGCACGCTCGCGCTCAAGCCGAAGCTCATCATCGCCGACGAGCCCGTCTCCGCCCTGGACGTCTCCATCCAGGCGCAGGTCGTCAACCTGCTCGAGGACCTGCAGAACGAGCTCGACCTCACCTACGTGGTGATCGCGCACGACCTGTCGGTGGTGCGGCACATCAGCGACAGGGTCGCGGTCATGTACCTCGGCAAGATCGTCGAGATCGCCGACCGCAAGTCGCTGTACACCTCGCCGATGCACCCCTACACCAACGCGCTGCTGTCGGCCGTACCGGTCCCCGACCCCAAGGCGGGCACCGAACGCGAGCGGATCCGCCTGCAGGGCGACGTGCCCAGCCCGATCAACCCGCCGCCGGCCTGCCGCTTCCACACGCGCTGCTGGAAGGCGCAGGAGATCTGCAAGAAGGTCGAACCTCCCCTGGAGGAGCTGGCCAGCGGCCACCGCGTCGCCTGCCACTTCCCGGAGAACGCCCCCGTGGCCCCCGCCTCGGAGACCGTGACGGCCTGACCTTCCTGCCTCTCCGCTCCGGCCACGTGACCTTCCCCGGTCACGTGGCCGGGCCGTTGCATCCGTCGCGCCACCATCAGGTGCTCGCCGCTGCATCCGTCGCCGCGCCATCCGGGGCCCGCGGTTCCATCCGGCGCCTGCCTTTCCGGTGCCCGCTCCACCCGGTACGGCAAGCCCGGTCAGGCCCACCCCGGTCACGGGCGGGCGTCCCTCCAGGGAGACGCTCCTCCAGCGCACGTGGCCGGCCGCCGTCACGCGGCGCGCGAGCCGCGCCGCGAAGCCGCGGTGCGCGAAGGGAAGCTCAGGACAGGGCGCCGGGCGTGGTCAGACCCGTCTCGTAGGCCAGGACGACCGCCTGGACCCGGTCGCGCAGCCCCAGCTTCGTCAGCACGTTGCCCACATGCGTCTTGACCGTCGTCTCGCTCACCACGAGTTTGGCGGCGATCTCCGCGTTGGACATGCCCTTGGCGATCAGCCTGAGCACCTCCAGCTCCCGCTCCGTCAGCCGGTCGAGCCGCGCGGGAGTCGTCTGCTGGTAGGCCGAAGGCAACTTCGCCGCGAACCTGTCGAGCAGCCGCCTGGTGACGCTCGGCGCCACGATCGCGTCGCCCGCCGCCACCACCCTGATCGCCTGCACGAGCTCGTCGGGCGGCACGTCCTTCAGCAGGAACCCGGACGCCCCCGACCGCAGCGCCTCCACGATGTACTCGTCCAGGTCGAACGTGGTCAGCACCAGCACCTTCGGCACGTGCGCGTTGGCCGCCGCGTCGCGCACGATCCTGCGCGTCGCCTCGATCCCGTCGACGCCGGGCATCCTGATGTCCATCAGCACCACGTCGGGCAGCAGCGCCCTCGCCTGGTCGAGGGCGTCCTTGCCGTCGCCTGCCTGCCCGACCACCGCGATGTCCGGCTCGGCCTCGAGGATCAGGCGGAACCCCGTGCGCAGCAGTGGCTGGTCGTCCACCAGCAGCACTCTGATCGTCATCATCCGTCCTTCAGCGGGAAAATCGCCCGCACCTCGAAACCGCCCCCCGTGCGCGGACCGATCCTGAGGATTCCACCATAGAGGGCGACCCTCTCGCGAATCCCTACCAGTCCGTGCCCTGTTCTATCGCCTGCCGGTGCGCCAGGGCCCCTGCCGTCGTCCTCCACGACCAGGCTCAGCTCGCGCGGCGCCTGCCGTACGGAGACTCTGGCGTGGGCGCCTGGGCCCGCGTGGCGCAGGCTGTTGGTCAGCCCCTCCTGGACCAGCCGGTAGGCGGCCAGGTCGACGCCCGCGGGCACGGAGCCCTCGCCCTCGACCTCCAGCTCGGTCGACAGTCCCGCCTCGCGCATCTGCTCGACCAGCGCG
The DNA here is from genome assembly GCF_057708945.1 of Nonomuraea sp. bgisy101. Lineage (NCBI taxonomy): Bacteria > Bacillati > Actinomycetota > Actinomycetes > Streptosporangiales > Streptosporangiaceae > Nonomuraea > Nonomuraea sp. bgisy101. The sequence goes on along the minus strand of NZ_JBYITD010000013.1, from coordinate 59,508 downwards.
GGCAGGTCCCGCAGCCCCGGCTGCGGGCCGCGCTCGGGCGGTCCTGAGGCGGCGTCGGTGCGCAGCACGCCGACGATGTTGCGCATCTCGTTCATCGCCAGCCTGCCGGTCTCCTCGATCGCCGACAGCGCCTCACCGGCCACCTCAGGGTTGGCGGTCAGCACCTTCCTCGCCGCGGCCGCCTGCACGGTCATCACGCTGACGTGGTGGGCGACCACGTCGTGCAGCTCCCTGGCGATGCGCGATCGTTCCTCCGCCCTGGCGGCGCGGGTGTCGGCCTCCCTCGCCCGCTCCAGTCTGGTCGCGCGGTCCTTCAGCTCCTCCAGGTAGGCGCGCCGCAGCCGCACGCTGCGGCCCGTTCCCCACACCGCGATGCCGACGAGCACGGCCATGGCGTGGTCGGGCCAGGCCAGGGGCGAGGGCGACAGCGACACCGAGGTGACGTAGCCGACCGCGGCCACGGCGAGCCCGGACAGCGCGATCGCCAGCCCCCGGTGCGCGGCCACCGAGTAGAGCAGGATCAGCCCCGTCAGCCCGGCCAGGCCTGGATCGCCGTCGAGCCCGGCGAGCACCAGGATCGGCAGCTGGGCCGCGCACAGGGCCGCCAACGGCCAGCGCCTGCGCGCGGCCACCGGCGCGTAGGTGAGGGCGAGCAGCGCCGCCCCTGCCACACCGCCGTCGCGGCTCACGACGAACAGCGCCACCGCGGCCGTGGCCAGGGCCGCGGCGAGAAGCGAGTCGTGGAGCAAGGCTCGATCGGTGCGCACCGCTTCAATGTAAGACCAGGTGAAAGCGGGAATCCTCCTCCTTTGGGAGGACTTCAGAGCTCGTCCGTCGCCGTCCGCCTGCTGCTCCTGACCGTGTCACCGGGCTGCCTGGCGGGCACCGGCGGGGGAGTGCCGCCGAACTCGGGGCACAACGCCTGATGATCGCACCAGTCGCACAGCCGCGACGGCCTCGACCGCCACTCGCCCGTCTCCAGCGCCCGCTCGATCGCCGCCCACAGCGCCTGCACCTTGCGCTCGGTCGCCAGCAGGTCGGCCTCGTCGGGCGCGTAACGCAGCACCTCGCCGCCGCCGCCCAGGTAGACCAGCTGCAGCAGCCGCGGAATCGCCCCCCGCAGCCGCCACAGCACCAGGGCGTAGAACTTCATCTGGAACAGCGCCTTGGCCTCGAAGTCGGGACCTGGAGCGCTGCCCGTCTTGTAGTCGACCACCCTGACCTCGCCGCTGGGCGCCACGTCGAGCCGGTCGATGTAGCCGCGCAGCATCAGGCCGCTGTCGAGCACCGCCTCCACGTACAGCTCCCGCTCGGCGGGCTCCAGCCGCGTCGGATCCTCCAGCGTGAAGTACCGTTCCAGCATCGAACGCGCCTGGCCCAGCCACTCGCGCTGCTCGGCCTCGTCGGCGAACATCTCCGCGTAGGCGGGATCGTCGCCGAGCAGCCTGGCCCACTGCGGCTCCAGCAGCTCCACGGCGGCCTGCACCGAACGGCGCGGCGCGGGCAGGTCGTACAGCCGCTCCAGCACCGCGTGGACCACCGTGCCGCGCACCGCCGCCGCCGATGGCTTCTCGGGAAGCTGATCGATGACCCTGAAGCGGTACAGCAGGGGGCAGGTCATGAAGTCACCCGCCCGCGAAGGGGAGAGGGCCCCGATGATCACGGGTTCGGTCAACGTCATGTTCCGCACTGTAGGTCAAGACGCCGACAGAATGGGCACGCCGAGTAGCATCAAGGCAGTCATTGGACGAAGGAGTGATAGGTGAGCGCCGAGAGTCCCCGCCAGGAGTTCTCCGGCATCCGGATGGGCAGGCCCTTCGGCATCCCGGTCTACGTGTCATGGACCTGGTTCATCGTCGCGGCGTTCATCACCTGGAGCTTCGGCCGCGTCATGCTCAGGATGATGCCGGGTGTCAGCGAGCCGCTCGCCTACGCGGTGGCCTTCGTCTTCGCCGTGCTGCTGTACGTGTCGGTGCTGTTGCACGAGCTGGCCCACTGCGTCGTGGCCAGGATGTACGGCCTGCCGGTGCGCCGCATCACCCTCTACCTCCTCGGCGGCGTCTCGGAGATCGAGAAGGAACCCCAGACGCCCGGCCGCGAGTTCATGGTCGCCTTCGCGGGGCCGCTGCTGTCGCTCGGCCTGGCCGGCGGCGGCTACCTCTTCTACGAGTTCGTGATCCCGCAGGGCGGCGTGCCGGGCGCGCTGGCCTGGCAGCTGTGGGTGGCCAACCTCATCGTCGGCGTCTTCAACCTGCTGCCCGGGCTGCCGCTCGACGGCGGCAGGATGCTGCGCGCCGGCGTGTGGAAGGTGACCCGCAACGCCATCTCCGGCACCCTCGCCGCCGCGTGGGTCGGCAGGGCGCTGGCCGTCGCCATCGTCGCCGCCGCGTTCGCCATGTCGCTGATGAGCGGCCAGTCGCTGCTCGACACCTACGTCATCTGGTCGGTGCTGCTGGCCAGCTTCATCTGGTTCGGCGCCACCCAGTCGCTGCGCGTGGCCAGGGTCCGCGCCAGGCTCCCGCAGGCCAACGCCCGCGCCCTCGCCCGCCGCGCCATCCCCGTCACCGCCGAGACCCCCCTGTCGGAGGCCCTGCGCAAGGCGGCCGAGGCCTCCGCGGGCGCCATGGTCATCGTCGGCCACGACGGCAAGCCGCTGGCCATCGTCAACGAGGCGGCCGTCCAGGCCACGCCCGAACACCGCAGGCCGTGGGTGAACGTCGGATCCCTCTCCCGCACGATCGAGCCGTCCATGGTGCTGCCCGCCGACCTCACGGGTGAGTCACTGATCGACGCCATGCGCGACGCCCCCGCGGGCGAGTACCTCTTGGTCGAACGCGGAGGCGAGGTCTACGGCGTGCTGGCCACCGCGGACGTCAACAAGGTGTTCAGCGGGGTGTGACCTCTCGTCTGAACGGCCAGGTAGGACTAGTGTTCTGACAAACTGATCACGTACTGCGGATTCGGGGCGAGCAGCTCGGGCCGATACTGTTCCTCCTCGTCTGGGTATGCGTATGGCTGGCGGTTGACCGGCGATTTCCGTGGAGGGAGAGTTCTGTGGCAGAGCAGGGCTTCGGGGTGGTGCGCCCACTGCCGGGCAGCGGGCTGGTCGCCCACATGGGCGGTTTGTTGCTGGTCTGTGACGCGGCTGAGGGAGCGAGCGGCGAGCTGCTCGAGGCACTCCGTGAGAGCGCGGCATCGGGGGCGGACGGTCTCGCGCTGGCCCGCCGTGCCGCACAGGTGTTGTTCAGGACGATGTCGGGCGACCCGGTGACGTGCGCGGTCGCCGGACCCTCGGGCGGCGGCATGGCCGTGCTGGTCAGCGGGGCCGCCTCCGCCGTGGTCGTCACCGACGACGGCGAGAGCAGGCTGTCCGGGCGTGACTCCCTCACCTGGACCGACCGGCTGATCCCCGGACCGGTGCAGCGGGTGGAGCTGTTGCTGCCGGGCACGGGCGAGGCCCACCCCGCGGTCCGCCTCGACGCCGGCGTCGTTCTCGGCGCCGGGCTGCGCGGCGAGGTCGGTCGGCCGGGCGAGGCCCCCGCCAAGCCGAAGGTCAAGCCGCTGGAGACGAGCGAGCTGCCCGCGACGGGCCTGCACTTCGAGCCCGACCTGCTGCCCCCGCCGCCCAGGCAGGAGCCGCCGCAGCCCGAAGAGCCGCCGCAGGTCCAGCCGCCGTCCCAGCCCATGGCCCCCTACCCGATGGGCGCTCCTTCGGGACCGCAGGCCCCCTACGGCCCGCCGCCGCTGCAGGAACCCCACCCGATGCCCGAGCCGCAGCAGCCGGGCCCGCCCATGCAGGGCCCTCCCTCCGGCCCGATGCCGCCGGTCGGCCCGCCCATGCCGCAGGGCCCGCCGCAGGGGCCGGGACCGATGCCCTACGAGGACGTTCCCCACGGCGGGCCCGCCGCGCCCGAACACCACGATCAGCCCCCCTACGGCCCGCCGCAGGAGCCGCAGGGCGAGCAGGAGTCGGCCGACGGCAGGCCCATGGTGTTCGGCGTCGACTGCAAGAACGACCACTTCAACGACCCGCGCTCGCCGTACTGCGTGATCTGCGGGATCGAGCTGGTGCAGCGGACGCTCGTGCCGTACAAGGGGCCGCGGCCGCCGCTCGGCGTGCTGATGCTCGACGACGGCACCTCGCTGCCGCTCGACAGCGACTACCTGCTGGGCCGCGACCCCGAGCGGGCGCCCGAGGTCGCCGGCGGCACCGCCAGGCCCGCCAAGGTCACCAGCCCCGACGGCTCGGTCTCCCGCCGCCACCTGCGGGTCGCGCTCGACGGCTGGGACGTCAACCTGGTCGACCTCGGCTCGGTCAACGGCACCCAGATCCAGCCGCCCGGCGACCCCAACTTCTACGACATCCCGCCGAACGAGCCCGTCACCATCGCCCCGGGGACGACCGTCCGCATCGGCGTCTCCCGCACGATGCGCTACGAATCCCACCGCGGCTGACCACCGGGGCGAGCCACCGGCTCGCCCCGCCGCCCGTCTCCCTCCGATACGGCGCCCCCGCCCCCCTCCGGCACGCCGCCCGTCTGCTTCCGCCCGTCCGTCTCCTCCGGCACGCCGCCCGTCTGCTTCCGCCCGCCCGCCCTCCTCCGGTACGGGCGGCCCGTCTGCTTCTGGCCGCCCGTCTTCCTCCGGTACGGCAAGCCAGGCGAAGCCCACCGCGGTCACCGGTCACCGCCCGTCCGTCACGCCACTCCAGGCGACTCCGGCCGCCGCCGTCACGTCGTCCCCGAGTTGAGTAGCGCGCTACTCAGGCGCACCGGCCGCCCAGGACGGATCATCGAGGGCGTGGACAGCCCGGAACGATACGCGCGAGCCGCCGAAGCGATGGACGCCGGACGGCTGGACGAGGCGCGCAGACTGCTCGAAGCGTGCCTCATGGAGGCGCCCGACCACCTGCCGAGCCGGTTCGACCTGGGGGTGTGCTACCTGCGGATGGAGCTGACCGCCCGCGCGGAGGGCATGCTGCGCAGCGTCACCGCCCTCGACCCGCTGCACGTCGGGGCCCGCCTGTGCCTCGCGGACCTGCTCGTCGCGCAGGGACGCTCCGACGAGGCGCTGACCGAGTATCGCGCCGTTCTCACCCACGATCCCGCCAACCCCAGAGCCCGCCGCGGCCTCCTGGGCCCCTCCTGACCCCGCCCCTCCCGACCTGTCCTCCCCGACCCTGTTCTTCGCGGATCCCCGCCTTCTCCTGACTCCTCCGGAATCCTGCCGCTCCGGGATTCCGCCGCTCCGGATCCCACCCTCTCAGCATCCCGCCCCCGCAGCTCGCCGATCTCCGGAGCTTCAACCCTGCGGAGCCCACGGACCCCGGTCCCCGTGAGCGTCGGCCGGGCTGGCGTGGGTGGTGGTCGGCCGGGGTCCGTCGAACGCCTGCCTCGTGAGCGTCGGCCCGGGGTGGCGTGGGTGGTGGTCGGTTGGGGTCCATCGAACGCCTGCCTCGTGAGGTCGGCCTGGGGTGGCGTGGGTGGTGGTCGGCCGGGGTCCACCGAACGCCCGCCCGTGAGCGTCGGCCGGGGTCTCACGGGAACGTCGGCCGGGGTCCACCGAACACCCGCCCGTGAACGTCGGCCGGGGTGGCGTGGGTGGACGTCGGCCGGAATCCACTGAACGCCCCCGCGGACGCGGCATGTGACGAACCTCAATCCACCCGATGCTCCGCCCCACCGACGCGTTCAGCCGAAATCCCTCCGATCCGAGGGAGGGGACCGGGCGGGCGGGTCAGCGGAAGCGGTTCAGGGCCTTCGCCAGTTCGGCGGGCGAGTTCACGCCCAGCTTCCAGTACGCCTGGTTCCTGTGGTTCATGGCCGTGCGCATCGCGATCCCCAGCTCCAGGGCGATCTGCCGGTGCGACAGGCCCGCCGCCGTCAGCTGCGCGACCTGGAGCTCCCTGTCGGTCAGGTCGGGCGCTGCCAGCCCTCGTAACGCGGGTGTGTCCGGGCCCTGGCACGCTCCAGCCATCGACCATGCCTCTGTGGCGGCCGCGCGTGCCGCCTTCTCACCACGGGAGCGGCGCAGCCGTGCCGCGGCCTGCGCCGCCGCCTCCGCCGCGTGCAGGCGCAGCCCGAGCGCGTCGAAGCCCGCCGCCACGGCCAGCAGCCCGTCCGCGTCTCCCTCCGCCAGCGCCGCCGCGTGCCTGGCGGCCAGCTTCACGCGCGGCCCCTCGTGCACCTCGGCCAGCTCGGCCAGCCGGCGGACGACGGAGGAGGGCGCGCCGAGCCGTACCGCGTCGTGGAGGGCGACCGCCTCGAACGCGGCGAGCCCGCTCTCCCTGCAGTCGGCGGCGGCCGCCAGCGCCAGCTCGACCGCGCGCGCGTTCTCGCCGCCGGCGGCGGCGATCCACACGCGGGTGAGCGCCACCCAGCGCATGAACGCGGTCCACGTGGCGCGGTTGCGGTCCGTGGCCGCCTGGAGGGTGTCGCGGGCGGCGGCGGACTCGCCGCGCAGCGCCTGGGCGGCGGCGTAGGCGGCCATGCAGCCGCCCACGGTCAGCGCCGTCTCGTGGTTGGCGGGCGCGTGCAGGATCAGCAGGGCCGCGCCGAGCTGCCCGCGCAGGGTGGCGGCGTTGCCGCGGGCGAGCGCCAGGCTGCCCTCGCCGCGTGACCAGCCGCGCTGGCCCGCGAGGGCGGCGCGCATGGAGGCGATGGCCTGGTCCATCACGGCCAGGTCGCCGGAGAAGTAGCCGCACATCGACCATGTGGAGTGCAGCGGAGAGACGAGGGCGGGGATCTCGTCGCGCCAGGCCGCCGACTCGTCGAGCGCCTCGCGGACCAGCGCCGCCGCCTCGGTGGTGCGTCCGGCGTAGCAGAGGGCGAGGGCGCGTGAGTTGAGCACCTGGGCGCGCTGGGCGGGCCCGAGTTCCCCCGCGAGCAGGTCAGCGCTGAGCCGTAGCGCGTCGCCTGTGCGGGCGGCCGACGCGGTCAGCCCGAGGCGCTGGACGGCCACCTGGCGGCGCCGCGCCGTCCCCGTCAGGTCCTTCTCGGTGGCGGCGAGCAGGTCGAGGGCGTCGCCGAGCCGGTCCATGCCCCATGCCAGGTTGCTCGCCCTGGCCAGCACGAGGCGGGCCATGGACGGCTCGTCGTCCGGCCGGCGCGTGGCGTCGAGCACGGCCCTGGCCCTGTCGGGCTGCTGGGCGTAGTCGAGGAGCGTGGCCAGCTGGATCGCCGCGGTGGTGCCGCCGCCCGCGTCGAGGGCCGCCTCGCCGAGCCTGATGGCCAGCGGGTAGTCGTGCGCCGACCATGCCAGGCGGGAGGCGTCGAGCAGCGGTCCCGGCGCGGCGCCCAGCCCGCCCGCCAGCCGCCACACCGTCACCCGCAGCGGATCCTCCCTGCGGTGCAGGCCGGTCGACTCCAGCGCGGCGACCAGGTCGGCGTGCCTGCGGCGGCGGCGCAGTTCGGGGCAGCGTTCGCGGGCGACCTCGCCGTAGAGCGGGTGGCCGAGGCGGGCGATCTCCCGCCGCCGGTCGACGCGCACCCTGATCAGCCCGCGCTCCTCGGCCTCCAGCAGCGCCCGCTCGCTGGTGAGCGCGCTCAGCATGCGGGCGCCGATCGGCTCGGCCAGCGCCGTGTACTCCAGCACGTCCTTCAGCTCCGGCGACAGCGCGCCGATCCGCTCGTGGATCAGGTCGACCAGCCGGGGCGCGAGCGGCGGGTCGCCGGTCAGCTTCCACATCCCGTGGATCTCCGACAGCGCGCCCGAGGCGATGGCCGCGCCCACCACTTCGTAGAGGAACAGCGCGTTGCCCTCGGTCACCTCGCCCAGCCTGCGCACGGTGGCGTCGTCGGGCGGGCCGCCGAGCGCGGCGGTCAGCACGGCGGTGACGTCGTCGTCGCTGAGCGGGTCGGTGTCGTAGCGCCGCACGTGACCGTCGCGCCACAGCAGCGTCACCGGATCGGGCGCGGGCTCGCCCGTGCGGAGTGTGGCCACCAGCCGCGCCTGCCCGCCCCTGACCAGCGAGGCGATCACTTCGGCCGAGTGGCTGTCGAGCAGGTGCGCGTCGTCGACCGACAGCACCAGCACCCTGCCCCTGGCGTGGGCGAGCAGTTCGTCGGCCGCCCAGCGCAGCGTGTTGACCAGGTGCGGAGGGTGCTGGCGCGGGATGAGGTCGGCGAGCGCGCCGTTCGGGATCGCGCTGGCCGCCTTGGTCGCCCTGACGCGCAGCAGTGTCACCTTGGCCGCGTGGAAGTGCGTCAGGACCTCGCCGGCCAGGCGTGACTTCCCGACCCCTGCGGGTCCGGCGATGATGACGCCCTGCGCGGTCGGGTCGCGGGCGAGGCGGACCAGGTCGGCGAGTTCGTGTCTGCGGCCCGCGAATGGCCAGCGTTTCATGTTGGCCCCTCGATACCTTATTGTCCTTTTGTGGCGCGATGGGGAGCGAAATTCGACGTCGATTGCCCGGGTTGTGCCCGACCTACTGTCGCACGCGAAGCCGACGGATTACACAGGGTTTTTCTGCCGGAACAGTTGCGGCCCTATTGGCTGGCGGTCTGCCAGAGTTGCGGGCAGGCATTGCTGCTGGAGAACCGCGCCGACGTCGACGACCGTGATCCCGACGAACTGCCCGCCAGGCCCGCGCAGGTGCTGTGGCCGCCGTCGGGGCGGCCGATCGGCGCCGAGGTGCCGCCCGTGGTGCGCCAGGAGCTCACGTACGCTCGCGCGGGCCTGCGCTCGGGCTCGCCCGCCTCGGCCGTCCTGCACGTGCGGCGGCTGTTGGAGGCGGTCTGCGCCGACCACGGGGTGAGCGGGCGCACGCTCTTCCACGCCCTGCGGGAGCTGCGCGGAGGCGGCCTGATCGACGGCTGGCTGCTGGGCTGGGCCGAGGAACTGCGCGAGCTGGGAAACGAGGCCGCCCACCTCGGCGACCACCCGCTGGCGAAGGCCGAGGCGGAGGACGCGGTGCAACTGGCCGAGGCGTTCGTCGACTACCTTTACGTCTTCTCCCGAAAATACCGGTCCTTTCGGGTACGGCGCGGCGCCACCAAAACGCCAAATAACCGAAATGTCCTACGAGACACCCCAGTGATGCGGATTCTTCGTAAATCACAGGTGTCGTTCAGGGTCCATCCCTATCCGCACGATCCGGCCAGAACGAAATCGAGGACGGCGGTCGCGGAGGAGCTCGGCATCCCGCCCATGCGCCTGCTCAAAGCCGTCATCCTCTACCTCGGCGAACACGCCGTCGTCGCCATCGCCCCCAGCGAGGGCGTCATCGACGAGCGGGCGCTGGCCCGCGCCTTCGGGGCCGCCGACGCCAGAGTGGCGGGACTGGCCGACGTCATGCGCATCGGCGAGACGATCGCCGCCGAGATCCTCAGCCCGCTGGCGCTGCCGTACCTGCCGTCGGTGCTGGAGGAGACCTCGGCCGCCGCGGCCTCCGTCTACGTCTCCAGTGGCCGCCACGGCCTCGAACTCGAACTCGACCCCGCCGACCTGGTCCGCCTCACCAGGGCCAGGACCGCCCCGATCGTGAGGTGACAGCGTGCCCGACGTCGTCTTCGAGGGATCCTTCGACGAGCTGGGCTCGCTGGAGGACTGGCTGCGCGACGCCGACGCCCTGCGCGGAAGGACGCGCCTGGAGCACGGCACGCCGGGTGCAGGGCGGATGGGCGGCGAACCGCCCGCGCTGGTGGTGGACGTCGCCTCGCAGGGACAGGCGACGGCGCTGGCCAGGACGGTCGAGTTCTGGCTGCGGTCGCGCGGCAGGCACGTGGCGCTCAGGCTGCGGGTCGGCTCGGAGATCACCGTGGACCTCGACCTGCGGGCCAAGCTGGACACCGAGGCCCTGGTCGCCCAGGTGGCCGCCATCCTGCGTGACGCGCTCGGCACCGCCGCCGACTGACCCCGGCTCCGCCCCGGGCCGCCGCGAGCCCTGCTCGCCGTACGGGGGAGGAGCCCGTCAGGCCGTGAAGGCGTGCACCGAGCGCAGCATGCGCGCGGCCACCTCCAGGCCGCGCGACGCCTCGATCGCGCGGCCCGCGGCCGTCGCCAGCCTGCCGAGCAGGTGCTCCTCACGGTTGGTGAACCGCCGGCCCGCCACCCACAGGTACGCCTGGTCACGCGTGGCCAGCGGTACCGGCACCGCCAGGAATCCCGGCCCGCCCACCGACCAGTCCTGCGGCAGCAGCACCGGATCCGAGGCGATCGCCAGCTCCTTCAGCACCCCGGACTCCAGCAGCCAGCGGCTCACGCCCAGCGGGTCGCCTGGCGCGATCAGGGCATGAGAGGGGTAGGCGATCTCCTGCAGCGGGTCCACGTCCACGAACCCCGCGTACGGCGTGCCGCCCACCGCGGCCGCGCACAGGACCACCCGGTCCAGCAGCGCGCCCGACTCCACATGGGAGAACGAATCGATGAGCTCCTTCACGCAGTCGCTGCTCATGCCTCATCCCCTGACGCCAGGCTCGCCGAGAACGGCGGAGTGTTAACGGGTGGCGACTCGGAGTATTACCGTCAAAACCGCCCGTGGCCACCCCCACATCAGGTAATAGATATTTTCAGCTTCGCCCCGGCCGTAGCAGGAGCCATTCCACGTCGTCTCCGCGGGTCCCGTCGGCGCGCGGGAACAGCTGGCGCTGGACGCCCTCCCTGCTGAACCCCGCCCGCCGCAGCACCTGCTGCGAGGCCTCGTTGTCGACGTCCGTGCCCGCCACGAGCCTGTGCAGCGCCGTGTGGGAGAACGCCCAGTCGGCCAGCAGTCGCACCGACCGCGTCATGAACCCTCTGCCCCTGTAGGCGCGCCGCAGCGAGTAGCCGACCATCGCCTGCCCGATGGAGGGCAGCACCTGCACGAGCTGGATGTGGCCGGCGAACGCGTCCGTCTCCGCGTCGCGGATCGCCAGCTCGGCGCGCTGCCCTGACAGCCACCAGTAGCCGGTGTAGCGGCAGCGCCGCTCGGCGGCGTCGGCCGTCGGCGGCGGCCCGAGCATCCAGTGCGAGACGCTCGGCTCGCCCACCATGGCGTGGAAGGCGCCGGAGTCGCTCGGCGCCAGCTGCGTCAGCCGCACCACCCCGTCCGACAGCTCGCCGCCCTCCAGGAACGGCAGATACTGCGCGGCCGCCTCGCCGGGATCGCCCGCCAGCCTGGCGAAGGCCACGAAGTCGGCGGCCCTGCCGTCCCGTGTGCGCGCCCGTTCCCTCTCGACGCCCTCCTGCAGGTAACCGGCCGCGTAGGCGACGCGGAGGCTGGCCAGGTTCTCCACCTCGGCGCGCAGCTCGATGCGCCGCACCCCCTTGTCGAAGGCCCACTCGGTGACCGCCCGCGTCGCCGCGCTCGCCACACCCTTGCCCCTGGCCCACTCGGCCACCCGGTAGCCGATGGACAGGGCCCCGTGAGAGTCCGGCGGGCGCAACCCGACCGCGCCCAGGTACTGCCCGCTGCCGGCGTCGGCGATCGTGAACTCGGCGCCGCCCTCCGTCCACCGCTGCGCGGCGACCGCGAGATAGGCCTCGGCGTCCTCGATCGTGTACGGCATGGGCAGCCGGTACAGGAACCTGGCGGTGTCGGCGTCGGACGTGGCCCGCACGATCGCGGGCAGATCGTCACGGGAGGGGGGACGCAGGATCAGCGAACCCGTCGAGATCACTTCACGCGGCAACATGGTCCATTGCTATCAATCTCCGTCCCATGGCGGCGAATCGACGTCCAGCAGCGCCGCCAGCTCCGTCCTGCCGTTCACGCCGAGCTTGCCGTAGACCGACTGCAGGTGGTTGTCGACCGTCCTGATCGACAGCACCAGCGACGCGGCGATGTCCTTGCTGGCCAGCCCGGAGGCCGCCAGTCCGGCGATCTCCCTCTCGCGCGGCGTCAGCACCGGCCCCGCCAGGCGGGCCAGCGCGGGCGAGCGGGCGCCCTGGCACGAGGCCGCGTAGGCCGCCGCCCTCGCCGCCGTGGCCCTGCCCTGCTGTGGCCGCCCCCTGGCCCGGTGCGCGGCCGAGGCCTGCGCGCAGGCCTCGGCGGCGTGCAGCAGCATGCCGAGCCCGGCGAACGAGGCCGCCACCCGCTCCAACCCCTCCGCGTCGCCGGCGGCCGCGGCCACCCCGTGCGCGGCGTAGATCGCCGACAGCCTCCCGTCGTGCCGCCGGGCCACCTCGGACAGGCGCGCCTCGACCTTCGCCGCCGCGCCGAACCGCACCGCGTCGTGCAGGGCGACGAGCTCGATGCCGTACAGCTCCTGCGTGCGGGCACGGGCGGCGTGGGCCAGCGCCAGCTCCACCGCGCGCGGCACCTGCCCGCCCGTCGCCGCCACCCAGCGCTGCGCCGAGTCGATCGAGGTCTGCAGCAGGTACAGCACGTCGGTGCGGTTCCGCTCCGCCTCCGCCAGCAGCGCCCTGGCCCTGCTCTGGTCGCCCAGCAGGGCGGTGCAGTGCGCCAGCTCGGCCACGGCCAGCGCGGTGAAGTGGCCCGCGCCCGCCAGCGTCGTCGCCTCCCTGGTGATCCGCGCCGCCTCGCCGACCCTGCCGCGCATCCTGGCGATCTCGCCGTGCCACTGCAGGAACATCCGCCGGAACAGGCGCACCTCGCTGTCCTCGCCCAGCAGCTCCTGGCCGTGCTCGACCACCTGCTCGGCCGCGGCCAGATCGCCGGTGAACAGGTCGGCCAGGTAGCGGCCGGCCACCAGCTTGAGCACCTCCGTGGGCGCGGCGTCGTGCCAGGACTCCTCCACCGCCCTGGCCCGGTCGAACATCCGCCGAGCGTCGGCGCACCTGCCCGCGTACGGCAGGCCGTAGGTGGTGATCCCCAGCGCCATCGCCGTGCCCACGACCGAGCCCGTGTCCTCGGCCAGCATCCGCTCGGCCGCCTCGGCGCACTGGTGGACCTCGCCGCGCAGGATGCGCAGGTTCAGCCGCATGGCCTGCACCATCATCCGCAGCGCAGGGTCCTTCAGCCTCGCCTCGGCGTCGTCGAGCACCGCGTCGGCCTCGGCGGGCCTGCGCAGCCCGAAGTTCAGGTTCCACGCCCGCTGCATCGCCAGCTGTGCCCGCAGCCGGGGGTCACACGGCTCCTCCCACACCGAGGTGAGCGCCGCCTCGGAGTCGGCGAACGACTCCGAGAACGACAGCACGTCCGACAGCGTGATCGCCGCCTCCGCCCCGCCGCCGGCGTTCAGCGCCGCCCAGCCCAGCCTCGCGGCCAGCGTGGCGTCGTGCGCCGCCCACGCGATCCTGCAGCCCGACAGCAGCGGCCCCGGGTCCTTCGCGGTGCCGCTCGCCAGCCGCCACATGGCCGTCCTGACCACGTCGTCGCGCCGCCTGGCGCCCGTGGCCTCCAGCGCCTCGGCCAGCTGCCGGTAGCGGCGGCGGGTGCGCAGCAGCGGGCAGCGCGCCCTGATCGCCTCGCCGTACAGGGGGTGGGCCAGGCGCACCAGCGTCCGCCTGCCGTCGACGAGCACTCTCACGAGGTCCTTGGCCTCCAGGGACTCGACCGCCGCCGCGGGCACCAGACCGGCCAGCAGCTGCGCTCCCAGCGGCTCGCCGAGCGCGATGTACTCCAGAGCCTCCTCCTCGGCCGCCTCCAGCGTGCCGATGCGGACGGCCACCAGCTCGGCCAGCGGGGGAGCGACGGGCGGGGCCGACTCCAGCCGCCACAGCCCCTGCACCCGCACCAGCGCCCCGAGGTCCAGCGCGCCCGCCACCAGCTCGCGCAGGAACAGGGCGTTGCCCTCGGTGAGCCGGTGCAGCCTGGCCACGCTCTGGGACTCCACGGGATCGCCCAGCACCCCCGCCAGGATGCGGCCCACGTCGGGCAGGCTCAGCGGCGCCAGCTCCATCCTGGCCAGGCCCAGGTCCTTCCACAGCGTCACCACCGCCTCGGGCACCGGCTCGCCGCTGCGCAGCGTCAGCAGCAGCTGCGCGGCGGCGTCCTGGGCCATGTGGTGCAGGACCGCCGCCGAGCCGGAATCCAGCAGGTGGGCGTCGTCGACGAGCATCAGCGGCCGCCGCTCGGTCCCCACCAGCGTGTCGGAGATCCACTTCAGCGGGTTGGCGCCCTGGGGGAGCGCCGCCGGCAGCAGGTGGGCGAGCGCGCCGAACGGCAGCTCGCGGGCCGCCATCGAGGCGATGGCGTGCACCGCCGTACGGCCGCGCGAGCGCAGCGAGGTCACCACCTCAAGGGCGAGTCTGCTCTTGCCCGCACCCGCCGGGCCGAAGATGGCGACACCGCAGGTCGCGGGGTCGTTCATCAGCGCCAGCAACCGGTCGGTCTCCTCGATCCGGCCGGCGAAGGGCCACCGTGTCGACACGTGAGGATGTTACGGTCAAGAAGGAGGCAAATACAGGGGGTTGCCATCGGCCGACCGACCCTGTGATTCGCCCTATCCTCATCCCCATGGGTTTTCGCAGGCACGGGCCGTTCCAGGTGGGGGATCAGGTGCAGCTCACCGACCCCAAGAACAAGCGTCACACGATCACGCTCAAGCAGGACGGGGTCTTCCACACGCACAAGGGGGCGATCCCGCACAGCGACCTGATCGGCCAGCCTGAAGGCTCGGTGGTCCGCTCGTCCGGCGGCACGCAGTACCTGGCCTTCCGCCACCTGCTTCAGGACTACACGCTGTCGATGCCGCGCGGCGCGGCCGTGATCTACCCCAAGGACGCCGCCCAGATCGTCGGCATGGCCGACATCTTCCCCGGAGCCCGCGTCATCGAGGCGGGCGTCGGATCCGGCGCGCTGACCTGCTTCCTGCTGCGCGCCGTCGGCGCCGAGGGCAAGGTCATCTCCTACGAGCGGCGCCAGGAGTTCGCCGACGTCGCCCGCAAGAACGTCGAGAAGTTCTTCGGCGGTGAGATGGACAGCTGGCGCCTGGTCGTCGGCGACCTCAACGAGTCCATCGACGAAGGCGACGTCGACCGCGTCATCCTCGACATGCTCGCCCCGTGGGAGTGCGTCGACGCCGTGTCCAAGGCCCTGACGCCGGGCGGCGTGATCTGCGTTTACGTGGCCACGACCACCCAGATGTCGAAGACCGTCGAAACCCTTCGAGAGCACGGGAGTTTCACCGAGCCCCACGCGTGGGAGACCCTGGTTCGCGACTGGCATGTCGAGGGACTGGCCGTACGCCCAGATCACCGGATGATCGGGCACACCGGCTTCCTCGTCACCGCCCGCCGCATGGCGGACGGCGTCACGCCCCCGCCACGGCGCCGACGACCGAAGGGGACCACCGAAGAACTATGACGATTTGGCCACGGCGGTGCCTTGGTGCGTGACACGGGAACAGATGACCGTGTTCATATGCTGGAAGTACTAAACACGCCAATAGGGATTATTCACCGAATACCGAATGTCACTCTACGAACACTTTCCGGGCAGGTAGCGGAAAGCCGGGAGATGGGTAAGGTCCTTAGTAGTCGCTCTCGACTGGGAAGGAGGTGACGGGGCGTGGCAGCTCGCGATGATGCAGAGGCTCGAGCCGCGCAGCGCGAACGGGAGGTCGCTGATCTTTCAACACAGGTCTCCTTCCTGCAGGAGGAGATCACAGCGCTGCGGAGGAAGCTGGCCGAGTCACCCCGTCAGGCCAGGGTCCTCGAGGAGCGTCTCCACGAGGCGCAGGCCAACCTTGCCGCGGTCACCAGCCAGAACGAACGGCTGGTCGCCACACTCAAGGAGGCCAGGGATCAGATCGTCGCCCTCAAGGAGGAAGTCGACCGGCTGGCCCAGCCGCCGTCCGGCTTCGGCGTCTTCCTCGAGGCAAGAGAAGACGGCACGGTGGAAGTCTTCACCGGCGGCCGCAAACTGCGGGTCAACGTCAGTCCCGCAGTCGATGTCGATGTGCTCAAGCGTGGCCAGGAGGTCATGCTGAACGAGGCGCTCAACGTGGTCGAGGCACTCGGCTACGAAGAGGTCGGCGAGATCGTGATGCTCAAGGAACTGCTCGAAGACGGCGAGCGCGCCCTGGTCATCTCCCACGCCGACGAGGAGCGCGTCGTGCGCCTGGCCGAGTCGCTGCTCGGACAGCCCGTCCGCGCGGGCGACTCGCTGCTGCTGGAGCCCCGCTCCGGCTACGTCTACGAGCGCATCCCCAAGTCCGAAGTGGAAGAGCTCGTCCTCGAAGAGGTCCCCGACATCTCCTACGAGGAGATCGGCGGCCTCATGCGGCAGATTGAGCAGATCAGGGACGCCATCGAGCTGCCCTACCTGCACGCCGACCTGTTCCGCGAGCACAAGCTCCGCCCGCCCAAGGGCGTGCTGCTGTACGGCCCGCCCGGATGCGGCAAGACGCTCATCGCCAAGGCCGTCGCCAACTCCCTGGCCAAGCAGGTCGCGGAGAAGACGGGACAGTCGGGCAAGAGCTTCTTCCTCAACATCAAGGGCCCCGAACTCCTCAACAAGTACGTCGGCGAGACCGAGCGGCACATCCGCCTGGTCTTCCAGCGCGCGAGGGAGAAGGCCTCCGAGGGCACCCCGGTGATCGTGTTCTTCGACGAGATGGACTCGATCTTCAGGACCCGAGGCTCGGGCGTCTCCTCCGACGTCGAGAACACCATCGTCCCTCAGCTGCTGTCGGAGATCGACGGCGTCGAGGGCCTGGAGAACGTCATCGTCATCGGCGCCTCCAACCGCGAAGACATGATCGACCCGGCGATCCTGCGGCCCGGCCGCCTGGACGTCAAGATCAAGATCGAGCGGCCGGACGCCGAGGCGGCCAAGGACATCTTCTCCAAGTACCTCATCGCCGACCTCCCGCTGCACCCGGACGACCTGGCCGAACACTCCGACTCTCGCGAGTCCACGATCGCGGGAATGATCCAGAGCGTCGTCGAGCGCATGTACACCGAGAGCGAAGAGAACCGCTTCCTCGAGGTCACCTACGCCAACGGCGACAAGGAAGTCCTGTACTTCAAGGACTTCAACTCCGGTGCGATGATCCAGAACATCGTCGACCGTGGCAAGAAGATGGCCATCAAGCAGTTCCTCGAGACCGGGCAGAAGGGTCTGCGGGTGCAGCACCTGCTGGCCGCCTGCGTGGACGAGTTCTCCGAGAACGAGGACCTGCCCAACACCACCAACCCCGACGACTGGGCCCGCATCTCCGGCAAGAAGGGCGAGCGGATCGTGTACATCCGCACGCTGGTCTCCGGCAAGCAGGGCACCGAGGCCGGCCGGTCGATCGACACGGTCGCCAACACCGGCCAGTACCTGTAGTTCTCTGGTCGAAAGGGCCGTTCCCCACCGGCGGGAGCGGCCCTTTCGGCATCCCATGGGCGCCCCGCTGACCGCCCCACGCCGCCTCCCCGGCGCGCCCGACCACGAAAGGGGCCGCTCGGCCCCGATCGGCCCGAGCGGCCCCTCATCGTGATCCTTCCGGCCGGACGCACCGCGCGCCGGGCCGTACCGCTAGCCGACCTCGACGCTCTCCAGCAGCCCCAGCGCGTCAGGGACCAGGACGGCCGCCGAATGGTAGGCGGTGACCAGGTAGGAGGCGATCGCCTGGTCGGAGATCCCGGCGAAGCGTACAGAAAGGCCGGGCTCCCGCTCGTCCGGCAGCCCCGTGCGGCGCAACCCGATCACACCCTGGTCGTCCTGCCCCAGGCGCATCGCCATGATCGAGGTCAGGCCCCGGTCCGAGACCGGGATCTTGTCGCACGGCAGCAGCGGCACACCCCGCCACGCGATCACCTTCCCGCCCGGGACGTCGGTCGTCGACGGATACACCCCTCGGGCGTTGCACTGCCTCCCGAACGCGGCGATCGCCCTCGGATGGGCCAGGAAGCAGTGCGTCTTCCTCCGCCTGGCCAGCAGATCGTCCAGGTCGTCCGGCGTCGGAGGGCCGTCCCTGGTGTGGACGCGCTGCTTCAGATCGGCGTTGTGCAACAGCCCGAACTCCCTGTTGTTGAGCAGCTCGAACTCCTGTCGCTCCCGCAACGCCTCCACGGTCAGCCGCAGCTGCTGCTCGACCTGATCCATCGGGTCGCTGTACAGGTCGGCCACCCTGGTGTGCACGCGCAGGATCGTCTGGGCCACGCTCAGCTCGTAGACCCTGGGCGCCAGGTCGTAGTCGACGAACGTGCCGGGCAGGCGCGCCTCGCCCACGTGCCCTGCCGCCAGCGCCACCTCCGCCTCGCCGTACCTGTTCTGCGGCCTGACCACGCCCGAAGGCGTCAGATGGGCTCGCAGGGCAGGGGAGCGGCCGAGCAGGCCCCGCAACGCGGGGCCCGGCAACGCCAGCACCGTGCAGGCGGTGATCGCCCGCACCGTGAACGGCCAGCTGGGCGCGCCGCCCGTCAGCAGCGCATCGCCCAGATGGTCACCGTCCGCCAGCCGCCCCAGCTCGGCCGAACCGTCGTAGGCGCCGTGCGCCGACTTGGCCAGCTTGCCGTGAGCGACCAGCAACAGCTCCTCGACAGGAGCGCCCTCCTCGGCGATCACCTGCTCGGGCTCGTACTCCCGCTGCTCGAACAGCCCGGCCAGCTCCGCCAGCGCCTCGGCGTCGGAAAAGCCCCGCAGCGCGGGCAACTCGCACAGCTCGCCGGGCACCACCCGCACGTCGGCGCCCGTCGAGGTGAAGCTCACCCTGCCGTCGCCGACCTGGTAGGAAAGGCGCCGGTTGAGGCGGTAGGAGCCACCCGTCACCTCCACCCACGGCAGCACCCGCAGCAGATGCCGCGGCGAGATCTCCTGCATGAACGGCACGGACTTGGTGGTGGTCGCCAGGTTCCTGGCCGCCGCCGTGCTCAGACTCAACGCGGTCATGACGCGACCCTCCCCAGCAGCGTCCCGATCCTCGTGCCTGCCGTGCCGAGCCCCGTCGGCCCAGGCACCCAGCGGGTGCCCTTCAACGTCGACTCGTCATAGCGCCTGCACTCCCTGTGCCAGCGCAGGATGGCGGCCATCCAGTCGCCCAGCTCGCCCACGTAGTCGGCCACCGACGCCCGCAACGCGGCGTCGGCGTCGATGTCGTCGAGCAGCGCCGGCAGGTCGACCTCGGCCACCTTCTGGAACTGGCGCATCCTCGCCGCCATCAGCGAGCCGACCAGCTCCGCCGCCCTGGGCAGGTCGCAGTCGAAGAACGTCTGCATGACCAGCACCATGTTGTGCAGCTCGCCCTCGAACTCGATCTCCTTCTGGTAGGAGAACAGGTCGTTCATCATGCAGGCGTAGTCGGAGGCCGCGGCGGTCATCGCCGTCATCGGCCGCGACCCCCACACCTCGGCGGGAATCGACCGTCCGGGCGCCAGCCGCGCCAGCGCCATCGTCATGTCGGAGCCGAACGTCCTGCGCCGCATCTCGACGTAGTCGACGGGATCGGGGACCCGGTTCTGGATGTGGTTGGACAGCTCCCACAACCAGCTCTCCGTCATGGCCTCCACCGCCGCCCTGAACGCCGCCCGCCCCTCTGGCGACATCGGCTCGGCCGTACGGGCCCACAGGTCCGCCAGGCCGCGCTCGATCGGGTTGGCCGCCACCGCGGTCACCACCAGATCCAGCGGCATGAACTCCGACAGGCGCCGGTTGAACGCCTTCGCCCCCGTGAAGTCGCGGGAACGGCCGAACACCACCGGCAGGTAGTCGTCGCCGTAGGTGCCCCAGCTCAGCCAGTCGGAGGCCAGGATCAGCCCCTCAAGGCTCGCGTCGGGATCGATCCCCGCCGCGCACAGGGCCAGATCGTAACCGTCGTGACGGGCCCTGTCCCACACCATCGTGTAGAAGCCCATCGCCTCCGCGTAGTCGAGCGTCGCCTCGCGGGCCGCATCCAGATGCGGGTTCTCCCGCGCCTGGAACGGCATGTGGATGTCCGGCAGCGGCAGATGGCCCACTTTCCGGTACGGGACGTGGGCGTGGTTCCTGAGCCCGCCGGGCCCCAGGACGTGCCGGGGCGAGACGTGGAACCCGGTGCGCCCTCCGCCGTTCATGTAGCGGTTGGAGCGCATGTGCCACTCGTGCCCGCCCGACTGCCAGTCCTGAAGGCCCCGCGCGTACAGCAGCACCGCCTCCTGCTCGTGCGGCAGCAGCGCCTGCTCGGCGAACAGGACCGGCAGCTCGGTGAACGTCGTGTGCTCGAACACGTGCAGCCGCGAGGTCAGCAGATCATTGGTGATCTCCGCCGCCTTCTGCGTGTCGCAGCCGAGGAAACGCTCCACGACCAGCACGCAGTTGGACAGCTCGCCCTCCTCCTCCACCTCCCGCTGGTAGGAGAACAGGTCGTTGCGCAGGTGCACCGCGTCGGCGAACGTCTCCGTGAGCACCCTGATCGGACGGCTGCCCGCCACCCGCTCGGGCACCTCCGCGCCCACCGCGTGCTCGACCAGGCACGCCGACCACGGAGCACCGCCCACCTTGCGGCGCTCCTCGATGTACTCGATCGGATTGGACACCTGGCCGTCCTCGATGTGGAACAGCTCCCACATCGACTCCTGCATCAGCTCGTGGTTGGCCCTGGTGAAGCGCTCCCGCCACAGGTCCGACATGCCGGGCACCGTACGGGCCCACAGATCCCGCAGCCCCCTCTCCGCCGGATTCTCCGGTTCGGGCGGATCGTCGGTCATGAACAGATCGAGCCGATCCAGGTACGCCTGGGCACCCGCCACGTCCCGCGTCCGCTTGAAGATCTCGAGGAAGTGGTCGTCGAAGAAGAACACCCACACGTACCAGTCGGTGATCAGATCCAGCTCGACGGCGTCGCACTCCGGATGGGTGTACGCGCACAGCAGGCCGTAGTCCATGCCGTCGAACCGGCGTTCCTCCCAGATCTCCGGATCGTCCAGCATGCCCATCTCCCGCGCCCACTCCTTGGTGTGGACGCGGGCCGACTCGACATGCGGATTCAGCCTGGCTGGGTAGGGACAGTAGAAGTCGGGCAGCTCGAAGGGGCCCATCAGCCGACTTCGACGCTTTCCAGGATGCCCAGCGCGTCGGGCACCAGCACCGCCGCCGAGTAGTACGTCGTCACGAGGTAGGAGATGACCGCCTGGTCGTTGATGCCCATGAACCGCACCGAGAGCCCCGGCTGGTACTCATCCGGCAGGCCCGTCCTGTGCAGGCCGACCACGCCCTGGTTCGCCTCGCCCAGCCGCATCGCCATGATCGAGGTGACGCCCCTGTCGCTGACCGGGATCTTGTTGCACGGCAGCACGGGAATGCCCCGCCAGGCCGGCACGCTCTGCCCGCCGTGGTCGGTGTTCGACGGGTACAGGCCGCGGGCGTTGCACTCCCTGGCGAAGGCCGCGATCGCCCTCGGGTGGGCGAGGAACACCGCGGGGTCCTTCCACACCTTGGACAGCAGCTCGTCCATGTCGTCCGGCGTCGGCGGCCCGCTGCGGGTGTGGACGCGCTGCTTGAGGTCGGCGTTGTGCAGCAGGCCGAACTCCTTGTTGTTGACCAGTTCGTCCTCCTGCCGCTCCCGCAACGCCTCGATCGTCAGCCGCAACTGCTGCTCGGTCTGGTTCATCGGCTCGTTGTAGAGATCGGCCACCCGCGAGTGCACCCGCAGGATCGTCTGCGCGACGCTCAGCTCGTACTGCCTCGGCGCCAGCTCGTAGTCGACGAACGTGCCCGGCAGCCGCGCCTCGCCCACATGCCCCGCCGCCAGCGCGATCGCCGCCTCGCCGAAGGCGTTCTGCGCGTGGCCGTCCCAGTTCGCCGCGTTCTCCAGCCGCGCGTGCAGGGCATCGGAGTTGCCGCGCACCTCGGCCAGCGCCTGCGCCGACAGCGTCAGCACCGTGCACGCCGTCACCGCCGTCGCCGTGAACTCCCACTGGCCGTCCACGCCCACCAGGATCTGCTCGCCCAGGTAGTCGCCGTCGGCCAGCACTCCCAGCACGGTCTCGTTGTCGTAGGCGCCCTGCGCCACCTTGCGCACCTTGCCGTGCGCGATCAGCACCACCGAATCGCGCGGGGTGCCGGACTCCACGATCGTCTCGCCCGGTTGCACCTCCCGCTGGGTGAACCGGCCCGCGAGCGCCGCGAGCGCCTCCTGGTCGTCGAAACCGCGCAGTGCCGGCAGCTCGGCCAGCTCTCCGGGGATGACGCGGACCTCCGCTCCGGTCGAGGTGAACGTGACGCGCCCGTCGCCCACCGCGTACGTCAGCCGCCTGTTGACCCGGTAGACACCGCCGATCGCCTGCACCCACGGCAGCACCCGCAGCAGGTGCCGCGAGGTGATCTCCTGCATCTGGGGAACGGACTTGGTCGTCGTCGCCAGATTGCGTGCCGCCGCTGTACTGAGGCTGAGCTGGTCGTCGGTCATTCCCTCACCTTGTTCGCTCGGAGATGTGCGCCACGTAAAGTTATCCACTGATCACGCAAAGTAAAACCTCTGTAGCGGCAAAGTCTCAGGGGCCACATGGAACCCAACTGTCACAACCCGCCGTCAAAGGGGCGTGCGCAGACGACGGATCACCGCCAGGCCCGCCCAGGCGAGCGGGAGGCTCGCGGAACTCGACCTTCTCCGCTTCATCGCGGCCATGGCCGTCCTCGCCTTCCACTTCTTCGTCGCCTTCGCCTCCGTCTGGGGTCAGCGGCCCTCGGCGCTCTTCCCGTGGCTCGCCCCCGTCGCAGGACTGGGCATCCTCGGCGTCGAACTGTTCTTCGTCATCAGCGGGTTCGTCATCCTCATGACCGTGTGGGGCAGAGGGCTCGGCGCGTTCGCCTGGTCCAGGTTCGTCCGCCTGTACCCGGCCTACTGGCTGAGCCTGGCCGCCGTCGTGATCGTGTACGGCGTGCTCGCCGCCAAGCCGCTCGACCCCAAGTTGTCGGTGGCCGGCTACCTGGCCAACGCCACGATGCTGCAGCGCCTGTTCGACGTCACCGAGATCATGAATGTCCACGACGCGATGGGGGTGTACTGGTCGCTCTGGGCCGAGCTGCGCTTCTACCTGCTCATCTCCATCGTGGTGATCATCGGCGTCACCTACCGGCGCGTCCTGGTCTTCATGGGCGTCTGGCTCGCGGCCGCCTTGGCCGTCGTGGCCCCCGGCTGGTTCGGCTACGAGGTGGCCCTGCTCCGCCACGAGATCGTCACCGAGATCGTCATGCCCGCCTACGCCGGCTATTTCATCGCCGGCATGGCCCTCTATCTCATCCACCGGCACGGCTCGGCGTGGCTGCCGTGGCTGCTGTTCGCCCTCTCGTGGGTCCTGGCCGTCGACTCGGCGATCGACCGTGTGGCCAGGCGCATCAAGGCGGCCGGCTTCGCGGCCATGCCCGTCACGGAGACCGGCGTCGTCTTCACCATCACCCTCATCTTCGCCGTCATGGCCATGGTCGCCCTCGGCTACTTGCGCATGCCGTCCTCGCCCGTCCTCACCGCGCTCGGCGGCACCACCTACCCGCTGTACCTCTTCCACAGCATCGTGGCCGTCGCCCTCATCCCGCCCCTGGTCGGCGCCATGCCCGCCTGGGCCGTCGGCGTGATCGCCACGCTCGTCACCCTGCTCTTGTCGTATCTTGTCTATTCCTGTGCCGAACGGCCCATCCAGCGGCTTCTACGGCCCCGTCGCACCCCGCAAAGCACGCCAATGCCCGCCGTACGGGTGGAAAAGGCGTCGGTGCCATAACTCTGTGACCCTCAGGGACTGTGAAGGGCATAGGCTCGGGCATATAAACGGCGGATAGACAGACCGGACTCTGTAGGCCGGACTACGAGAGGTGCGCATGACGGTGCGTCGGGTGATGGGCATCGAGACCGAGTACGGGATCTCCGTACCCGGCCAGCCAGGCGCCAACGCGATGGTGACCTCCTCCCAGGTCGTGAACGCCTACCTGGCCGCCTCGGCCGCCAGGGCGCGCCGGGCGCGCTGGGACTTCGAGGAGGAGAACCCCCTGCGCGACGCCAGAGGCTTCGACCTCGCCCGCGAGGTCGCCGACCCCAGCCAGCTGACCGACGAGGACCTCGGCCTGGCCAACGTCATCCTCACCAACGGCGCCCGCCTCTACGTCGACCATGCCCACCCCGAGTACTCCACGCCCGAGGTCACCAATCCGCGCGCCGCCGTCATCTGGGACAAGGCGGGCGAGCGGGTCATGTACGACGCCGCCGTGCGCGCCTCCGCCGTCCCCACGAACGCGCCCATCCAGCTCTACAAGAACAACACCGACGCCAAGGGCGCCTCCTACGGCTGCCACGAGAACTACCTCATGCGGCGCGCCACGCCCTTCGCCGACATCGTCCGGCACCTGACGCCGTTCTTCGTCTCGCGGCAGGTCGTCGTCGGCGCGGGCAAGGTCGGCATCGGGCAGGACTCGCGCGGCGAGGGTTTCCAGATCAGCCAGCGCGCCGACTTCTTCGAGGTCGAGGTCGGGCTGGAGACGACGCTCAAGCGGCCCATCATCAACACCCGCGACGAGCCCCACGCCGACCCGGAGAAGTACCGCAGGCTCCACGTCATCATCGGCGACGCCAACATGTCGGAAATATCGACATACCTGAAGCTGGGGACGACGGCCCTCGTGCTCGCGATGATCGAGGACAACTTCCTCACCCGCGACCTCGCCGTCGAGAACCCCGTCCAGGCCCTGCGCGCGGTCTCGCACGACCCCACCTGCCGCTACGAGATCCCCATGCGCGACGGGCGCAGGCTCACCGCCATCCAGCTGCAGATGGAATACCTCGAGCAGGCCCGCAAGTACGTCGAGGAACGCGGCACCGCCACCGAGGAAATGAACAAGGACGTCCTCGACCGCTGGGAATCCGTCCTCACCCGCCTCGCCGAGGACCCCATGCAGCTGTCGCGCGAACTCGACTGGGTCGCCAAGCTCGAGCTCCTCGAGGGCTACCGCACCCGCGACGGCCTCGCCTGGTCGCACCCCAGGCTCCAGCTCGTCGACCTCCAGTACTCCGACATCAGGCCCGACCGAGGGCTCTACAACCGGCTCGTCGCCCGCGGGCGCATGCAGCGCCTGGTCAGCGAGGAGCAGGTCCAGCGCGCCGTCGAGAACCCGCCCACCGACACCCGTGCCTACTTCCGCGGCCGCTGCCTGCGCCAATACAGCGAATCGGTCGCCGCGGCCTCGTGGGACTCCGTCATCTTCGACATCCCCGGCCGCGAATCGCTCCAGCGCGTGCCCACCCTGGAGCCCCTACGCGGCACCAAGGCCCACGTCGGCGAGCTCTTCGACCGCTGTCGTACCGCGGCCGACCTCGTCGCCGCCCTCACCGGCGGCGAGTAGCCGGGGCTCCTGGAATCGGCCTGACACGATCGCCTTCCGCGGCGACGGGCGCCTTCCCCGGTGACGGTGGCCCGCCTCTTTCCGCGCCTGCGGCGACGGTCGCCTTCGCTGGTGACGGTGGCCCGCCTCATTCCGCGCCTGCGGCGACGGTCGCCTTCGCTGGTGCCGGGTGTCCTGCCGTGCCCGTGTCGGCGGTGAAGCGCTCTTGCGCGCCCGTGCGGCTACAGCAGGGAGATGCCCAGGATCAGCGTGCCCGCGGCCAGCGACAGGCCGCCGGCGAACGTGAGCCAGATCAGCCGGCTCGGCTTCGTGTCGCTCGGCCGGATCACCGACAGGAAGAACCCCAGCGGCATCAGGATCGGCGCGGCCACGATCAGCGCGCGCACGAGCGAGCGCATGCCGTCCGACAGGCCGGACTGGTCGATGTACAGCAGCGCCACCAGGCTGAACAGCACCAGCACACCCGCGTGGGCATGACCCGCGCGCCAGAGACCTCGGCGGACCGGATTGTCGTTGTATCCGGGGACGTTCCGCATGAGGAAGGTCAAGAGGGTGACGCCGCCGTAGGCCACGAACGGGACGGTGATGAGGAGCACGCCGGCGGTGCTGAGCGTCGCGGGGGACATCTCGGACCTCCTGAAGAGATGGGCCTCCAGTATTGGATAGGAGTGCTATCCAGTCAACCCCATGAAGATCGCCGGGCTGGGCGCGCGAATTGTCGCCCGGTTCGGGGAAGATATCCAGAAGAGGCAGTCCCCCAAGCGGAGGAAGATCATGGCGAACAGGGACACCGGCGGTCAGAAGCAGACCGGCCGTCGCGAGAACGAGGTCGAGGAGACCGAGGCCTCGGCGGCCAGTGATGTGCAGGAGCGCCAGGAGAAGCTGACCGACGACGTCGACGCGATTCTGGACGAGATCGACGAGGTTCTCGAAGAGAACGCAGAGGAATTCGTGCGCTCATACGTCCAGAAGGGCGGCCAGTAACAAGGCACAACCCGAAGAGGTGCGAAGCGGGCGGGAAGCGCCCGAGGGGGCCGCGGGGCGTCCGGACCGCGGGGAGATCACGGTGCTCTCCGGGTTCGGCAGGCGCACGGCTGACCGGCGTGCGCGGTACCGCGAAGCCTGTTTCCGGGTGAAGTCCACCCGGTGTGTCACACGCGGGCCATGCGTGGGATCAAGATCAAGAATCGCGGTGGAGAGCGGGAACACCCGCTGGAGCACCGCCACGGCATCACCGAGGACGACGACGAGCGGATGCTCGCCCGGCAGGGCGGGCTCTCCGCTGCCCACCGGAGGATGCCCGGCACGCGCATCGGGGTGCCGGGTGCCGACGCCGACACATCGCCCATGGGCCGGGCCGGGACGCGGCTCTGGCTGGACGACGTGATCCCACCGGGGCGCCCCCGCGGCATGACGCGCTGCCGTCGGTTACCGTCGCTCGCCGGTCTGGGTGTATTCGACGGAGACGCCGAGCAGGCGGACGGGGCGGTCCTGCCGGAAGCGGTCGAAGATCGTGAGCGCGGCCTGCTCGATCGTCGCGGCGTCGAGGGTGGGGGCGGGGAGTTTGGCCTGCCGGGTGTGGGTGGTGAAGGGGGCGTGGCGGACCTTCACGGTGACCCGGGTGACGGGGCGCCCCTCGGTCTCCTCGGCCAGCCGCCGGGCCAGCGCGGTGATGTGCTCGCGCATGGCGGCGGGGTCGGTGAGATCGCGGGTGAAGGTGGTCTCGTGGCTGTGGCCGCGGGGGACCCACGGGGTGGTGGTGACGGTGGTCTCGCCCTTGCCGAGGGCGAGGTAGCGCAGCCATGGGCCGTTGGTGGGCCCGAAACGGCCGGCGAGCTCGGCGGGGTCGGCGGCGGCGAGCTGGGTGACGGTATGGAGGCCGAGGTCGGCGAGTTTCTTGCCGGTTCTGGGTCCGACGCCCCACAGGGCGGTGGTGGGGCGCTCGCCCATGGTGGCCTGCCAGGTGTCGGTGGTGAGGCGTGAGACGCCCGCGGGCTTGTTGAACTGGGCGGCGAGCTTCGCCTGGTGCTTGTTGTCGCCGATGCCGATGGAGCAGGTGAGTCCCGTCGCCGCGGTGACGGCGTGCTGGATGTCGCGGGCGAGGGCTTCGGGGTCGTCGGTGGTGGCGCCGAGGAAGGCCTCGTCGAGTCCCCAGACTTCGACGATGACGGGGAAGGAGCGCAGGACGTCCATGACGGCGGCGCCGGCGGCCTCGTAGGCAGGCAGGTCGGTGGGGAGGTAGACGGCGTCGGGCAGGCGTTTGTGGGCGGTGCGCATGGGGGTTCCGGAGTGGACGCCGTGCTGCCGGGCCTCGTAGGAGGCGGTGGCGACGACGGTGCGGGGGGTGGTGGGGTCGCCGTTGCCGCCGACGATGACGGGGCGTCCCCGGAGTTCGGGGTTGCGGAGGATCTCGACGGCGGCCATGAAGGCGTCGAGGTCCACGTGGAGTACCCAATCCCGCATGGGTCCAGTATGGCCGCCCGGGGCGGGCGCGGCCCGGCCGAGCGCAGGGTTCCCCTGACGGTGCGGGCAGGTCAGCCGGCGATGTGGGCGGCGCCGCCGACGAGCCGTTCGAGGGTGTCCCGGTAGGTGGCGGCGGCTCGCTCCGGGCTTCTGCCGCTGACGGCGGCCGCGGTGGCTTCCTGGAGGGCGGCTGAGACCTGGGGGTAGACGGCCAGGGACGGCCGGTAGGCGGTGAGGGGGAACACCTCGTCGGCGATGTGCTTCAGTTGGGGACGGAGCGCCAGAAGGAGTCGCTCTCGGCGAGGATGCCGATCCTGCCGTCGGCGAACGCGGCGAAGGACCGGCCGCGACCGTCGGGCTCCTGCTGGAGCCGGGGGTCGCCGAGCCCTGTGGTGTAGATCTGCCGGTAGAAGGCGAGGACCTCCTTCATGGCGGTGGAGGCGCCGGTCCATTTCCCGCGCGCGTAGATCTCGGAGCCCGTACCCGCGAGGAGGGGCAGGACGCCGTTCATGGTGGTGGCCTCGCCCATGGCGGTGCCCGCGTCGATCTGGACGGGGGTGACGCCCGGGAGCTTCTTCAGCGCGGCACCCGCGTCGAGGATGTCCTGCCAGCTTCCCGGCTGCCAGTCCAGGGGGAGTCCCGCCTGCCGGAAGAGGTTCCTGTTGTAGTAGAGGACGCGGGCGTCGGCGCCGAGGGGCAGGCCGTACCTCCTGCCGTCGAACTGGCCGCGCCCCTGGACGGTCTGCGGGATGTGCGACCAGCCCTCCCACGAGTCGGCGGCGGGTCCCGCGACGTCGGTGAGGGGCCTGAGACGGCCGGACCGGGCCAGCTCGCCGATCCAGAGGCCGTCGAGGGTGATGACGTCGGCGCCCCTCCTCGACTGGAGGTCGCGGGCGATCTTCGTCCTGTACTGCTCGGCGTCGCCGCCGGGCAGGAGGACGACCTTGACGCCTGGGTGGGCCCGTTGGAAGGCGGGTGCGACCCAGGTGGTGATCCAGCCGTCCGCAGGCTCGCCGCCTGCGGCGACGGTGAGGGTGACGGGCGTCTGCCGGGCCGCTCCGTCGATGCCGCAGGAGGAGACGGCCAGGAGCGTCGCCGCCGCGATGAGGGCGGGCGGACGGGGGAGCCGCATGCCCGCCTCCCGGAGAGGTCGTTACGACGTATCGACCATCGCATGGGGCTGCCTGGCCGTAAATGGTTCGCGCTGAGCTGATCGTGGGAAGTGCATGCAACAGCACAACATGAGTAGGGTCGGGCCTAAGGACACTGAGGTTTTTGGAGGGAGTCGCGTGGCACCGAACAGGGATCTGTCCGCCGGCTTGATGAGCCAGCTCTTCGTGAACAACGGAAATTCCTCGTTCTCTGAGTTCGTCGGCAGTCATGCTCCTGACCTGCTGCCGACGCGCGCGCAGACGCTGGCCACGCCGATCGGCGACCAGGTGCCGCACGCGACCACGATCGTCGCCGCCACCTGTGCCGGTGGGGTGGTGATGGCCGGTGACCGCAGGGCGACCTCGGGGAACATGATCTCCCAGCGTGACGTGGAGAAGGTGTTCAGGGCCGACGACTACTCCTGCATGGGGATCGCGGGCACGGCCAGCACGGGTATCGAGATGGCCAGGCTCTACCGGGTGGAGCTTGAGCACTACGAGAAGATGGAGGGCCGCACGCTGTCGGTGGCCGGCAAGGCCAACAGGCTGGCGACGATGATCCGCGGCAACCTGGCGATGGCGATGCAGGGCCTGGTGGTGGTGCCGTTGTTCGCCGCCTACGACCCTGACAGGGACGCCGGGCGGATCTTCAGCTACGACGTGGCGGGCGGCCCCTACGAGCGGGACAGGTTCGACGCGATCGGCTCCGGCTCGATCTTCGCGCGGGGCTCGTTGAAGAAGCTCTACAGGGAGAACGCGCCGGCCGGGGACATCGTGACGGCGGTGATCCAGGCGCTCTACGACGCCGCGGACGACGACTCGGCGACCGGTGGCCCCGATGTGACCAGGAAGATCTGGCCCATCGTCGCGGTCATCGACGGCGACGGCTTCCGCCGCCTGAGCGACGAGGAGGTCGCCGCGGTGGTCGAGCGGATGCTCGAGGAACGCATGATCTCCCCTGACGGCCCCATCGCCCCGCTGTCCTAGAAAGGACCTCCCGACGTGTCCATGCCTTTTGGATATGCTTCGCCCGAGCAGATCATGCGCGACAAGGCCGACTACGCGCGCAAGGGCATCGCGCGTGGCCGCAGCGTGGTCGTGCTGCAGTACGCCGACGGCATCCTGTTCGTCGCGCCGAACCCGTCGCGCGCGCTGCACAAGGTGAGCGAGATCTACGACAAGATCGGGTTCGCCGCGGTCGGCCGCTACAACGAGTTCGAGGAGTTGCGGCTGGGCGGCATCCGCTATGCCGACATCAACGGCTACACCTACGACCGTTCGGACGTGACGGGCCGCGGGCTGGCCAACCTGTACGCGTCGAATCTGGGCCGGATCTTCACCGAGTCGATCAAGTCGCTCGAGGTGGAGGTCGTGGTGGCCGAGGTGGGCGACACGCCCGACGGTGACGCGATCTACCGGTTGACGTTCGACGGCTCGGTGTTCGACGAGCACGGGTTCGCCGCGATGGGCGGGCAGGCCGAGGCGGTGGCGGCGAGGCTGAAGGAGCGCTACCAGGAGGGGATGGCCCTGGGCGACGCGCTGGAGGTGGCGCTGGTGGCGCTGACCGAGCCGGGCGGGGAGCGCCCGCCGGCGGGTCAGCTGGAAGTGGCGGTGCTCGACCGCAACCGGGAGCACCGCAAGTTCCTGCGCCTGACGGGGCCCCGCCTGGAGCGGCTGCTGCGCGCCGCGCCCGCGGCCCCGCAGCAGGACGACACGCCGACGGCCCCCGAGCCCGACGCGGGCGACGGCACCGAGTAGCCCGCCGCGCCCCTCGCGAAGGGGCCCGTACGGCAAGCCGCGAGACGGCCACCGGGGTCACCCGGTGGCCGTCCGTCGTTCACACGTGCTCCAGCGGGACTTCGGCCCGGCGCCGTCACGTCACCGTGCTTGCTCCACTGGGACGTCGGTGCCCGGCGCCATCACGTCGCCGTGCTTGCTCCAGCGGGACTTCGGCCCGACGTCGTCACGTCGACCGTGCGACCGGCGCGGCCCGATCGGGCGCGTTCCACGCCAAACCCACAAGGGCACAAATGTGAGCGGGATCACACGATCTTCGTAGAACCGTGGCTCCAGGTTTGGGATCAAAACCCGTGTGAAGACGAGAAACCTCGCGGCCGGTGTGGCCGCGGTCGCCTGTTCGCTGGTCATGGTGGGCGGAGCCGCGCACGCGGCGACCGGGGCCGCCCCCAAGTTCAAGGCGCCGGAGATCTTCGGCAAGACGTTCCAGGCCGACCCGGGCCACGACTTCACCAAGGGCATCCACTCCAGGCGTGACGGCATCCTTCGCGGCTGGATCACCGATGTCCAGAGTGACGGCACCGCCGAGTACGAGCCGATCAAGTGGCGGCCCGGCAAGGAGACCGAGGGGTACTTCGTCGGTCCGCCGGAGGGCGACGTGATGGCCTACGCCTCGCCGATCGCCAAGAAGGCGGTCTATCTGAGCGCCTTCGGGTGCAGCACCCGCACCGCGTTCATGACGGTCGATCGCAGGACGGGGCTGGGCAACAAGAGCTGCTCGCGCTCGGTGCTGGTGAAGCGGGCGGCGAAGACCAGGGTGCCTTCGCTCATCACGGTCTACAAGGGGCAGATCGTGAAGGTGCAGGAGATCTACACGCCGTGAGCGTGGCGGGACCGTCCGCGGGGGCGGCGGTCCCGCACGCCCGCCTTCGCGGTGGTGCCCGGCGTCCGCCGGGCGGCCGGTTGTCCCCGTGTTCCATGCGCTGCTCTCACGGAGGCGAGCAGCGCCAGCCCGTCGCGGGCGCGGCGCGTCCTGTGGTGGGGCGCCCGGCGGTCGGCGCGGGACCGCCGGGCGCCGTCCCGCCCGGGGCGCGCGCCACCGGGAGGACATGAAGTTGAAAGAAAATCGAAACACGCCAAGATCTCTCCCGCTGGCGATTTCGGGGAACTAGTGTGAGGTGATGGATCGTCGCATCTTCGGGCTGGAGAACGAGTACGGCGTGACCTGCACGTTCAGGGGGCAGCGCAGGCTGTCGCCGGACGAGGTCGCCCGCTACCTGTTCCGCCGGGTCGTGTCCTGGGGCCGATCGAGCAATGTCTTCCTCCGCAACGGCGCGCGTCTGTACCTCGACGTGGGCAGCCACCCCGAGTACGCAACACCAGAGTGTGACAACGTCATCGAGCTCGTGACCCACGACAAGGCGGGCGAACGGATCCTCGAGGGCCTGCTCGTCGACGCGGAGAAGCGTCTACGCGAAGAGGGCATCGCCGGTGACATCTACCTGTTCAAGAACAACACCGATTCGGCAGGCAACTCCTACGGCTGCCACGAGAACTATCTGGTCGGCAGGCACGGCGAGTTCGGCCGCCTTGCCGACGTGCTGATCCCCTTCCTGGTCACCCGGCAGATCATCTGCGGCGCAGGCAAGGTGCTGCAGACGCCGCGCGGTGCCGTCTACTGCGTCTCGCAGCGGGCCGAGCACATCTGGGAGGGCGTCTCCAGCGCCACGACCAGGTCCAGGCCGATCATCAACACGCGCGACGAGCCTCATGCCGACGCCGAGCGTTTCCGCCGGTTGCACGTCATCGTCGGCGACTCCAACATGAGCGAGTCGACGATGCTGCTGAAGGTGGGCGCGACCGACCTGGTGCTGCGGATGATCGAGGCGGGCACGGTCATGCGCGACCTGTCGCTGGAGAACCCGATCAGGGCCATCCGCGAGGTCTCCCACGACATGACGGGACGCCGCAGGGTCCGCCTGGCCAACGGCAGGGAGGCCTCCAGCCTGGAGATCCAGCAGGAGTACCTCACCAAGGCCAAGGACTTCGTCGACAGGCGCGGCGGCGACCCCGTCGCCCGCAGGGTGCTGGAGCTGTGGGAGCGCACGCTGCACGCGGTCGAGACCGGCAACCTCGATCTCGTCTCCCGCGAGATCGACTGGGTGACCAAGTACCAGCTCATCGAGCGCTACCGCAAGAAGTACGACCTGCCGCTGTCGAGCCCGCGCGTGGCCCAGCTCGACCTGGCCTACCACGACGTGCACCGTCGGCGCGGCCTGTACTACCTGCTGCAGAAGCGCGGCGCGGTCGAGCGCGTGGCCTCCGATCTGAAGATCTTCGAGGCCAAGTCGGTGCCGCCGCAGACCACCAGGGCGCGACTGCGAGGGGAGTTCATCCGCAAGGCGCAGGAGAAGCGGCGCGACTTCACCGTCGACTGGGTGCACCTCAAGCTGAACGATCAGGCGCAGCGCACCGTGCTGTGCAAGGACCCGTTCCGCAGCGTCGACGAGAGGGTGGACAAGTTGATCGCCGGAATGTAGAGGGCTTTTGCGGTTTACTTATCGGGCTCGTACACGCTCTTCGGATAGTGTGGCGCGGACCTGTCCGACTCTCTTGGGGAACTCCATGCGCCGCCGC
Source organism: Nonomuraea sp. bgisy101 (assembly GCF_057708945.1). NCBI lineage: Bacteria > Bacillati > Actinomycetota > Actinomycetes > Streptosporangiales > Streptosporangiaceae > Nonomuraea > Nonomuraea sp. bgisy101. The sequence goes on along the minus strand of NZ_JBYITD010000013.1, from coordinate 26,403 downwards.
CTGGCCGTACTAGCAGCAGCACCTTTGATCTTCGCCGCAGCCTGCGGCACGCAGACGGGCGGCGGCGAAGCCGCCTCGAGCCCGAAGGTCACCGGAAACGTGGGCGCCAAGCCCTCGGTGACCTTCCCCCAGGGCAACCCGGCCAGCAAGTCGTCGATGGAGGTGCTCAGCCCGGGTTCGGGCGCGAGCGTGGCCAAGGGCGACACCGTGTTCGTGAACCTGTCCGTCTGGAGCTGGGACGGCAAGCAGAACACGCTCGAGGGCTCGACCTACGACACCAAGAAGACCGAGCCGATCACCGTCAACGACCAGATGCCGAAGGTCATGATCGACGGCTTCGGCAAGACCAAGCTCGGCGGCCGTTTCATGACGGTCGTGGCCAACGACAGCTACACCTCGCAGGAGCTGGCCCAGGCCAAGCAGAACGGCATGGACACCTCCAAGCCGCGGGTGTTCGTCTTCGACCTGATCTCCACGCTGCCGAAGGCGGCCACCGGCAAGGCGACCGACCCGGGCGTCAAGGGCGTGACGGTGACCAGCCCCGGCGGTGACGCGGCCCCGACGCTGACCACGAAGTCCTCCGCCAAGCCGCCGGCCAAGCTGATCAACGAGACGGTCATCGAGGGCACCGGGCCCGAGGTGAAGAAGAACCAGTCGGTCGTCGTCCACTACACGGGCAAGCTGTGGGGGACCGACAAGCAGTTCGACTCCAGCTGGGGCAAGGACCCGTTCACCCTGCAAGGTGTCGGCACCGGCCAGGTCATCAAGGGCTGGGACCAGGCGCTGGAGGGCGCGAAGGTCGGCAGCCGCCTGCTGCTGGTGATCCCGCCGAACCTCGGCTACGGCGACACCCCCTCGGGCGCGATCCCCGCCAAGAGCACGCTGGTGTTCGTGGTCGACGTTCTGGGCGCTTACTGACGGAAAATCTGATAGACCAGTGGCCTGCCCCCAGGCCGCTGGTTGATCAGGAGGACGTCCGTGCGCCTGCTCCTGCTGCTGGTTCCGCTGGCGCTGTTGACCGCGTGCACGGGCGCGCCGGCCGCTGACGATCTCGACCTGAAGGTGGGCGGGCGGTTCGGCCACAAGCCGAGCATCGTCTTCCCCGCGGGCAAGCCGTCGGCGGATCTGCAGATCGACGAGCTCACCGCAGGCAAGGGCGCCAGGCTGGCCAAGGACGACGTGGCGATCGTGCAGTACACCGCGCACGTGTGGGACGGCAGGGAGAACCGGCTGGTCGACTCCAGCTTCAACCGCGGCACCCCTGCCGCCTTCCCCGTAGGGCAACTGCTGCCCGGCCTGGACAAGGCGTTGCAGGGCCGTGCGGTCGGCAGCAGGGTGATCGCCTCGATCCCGCCCGCCGAGGGCTTCGGCGCGAACCCGCCGCAGGGCATCAGCCCTGACGACGACCTGTTCTATGTGATCGACATCCTCGGCTCGCACGCCAGGAACGCGCACGCCTCCGGCTCCGGCAGCCTGGCCGGCGTCAGGGTGAGCGGCCCGGAGCGGCCGAGGCTGTCGATCCCGTCGGGTCCCGCGCCTGATGCGTTCGCGGCCAAGGTGCTCAAGCGTGGCGACGGGCCGCGGACCGAGGCGGGGCAGCTGCTGGTCACCCAGCACGAGGGCGCGGTGTGGGGCAGCCGCAAGATCTTCGACTCCACGTGGAAGTCAGGCCAGCCCAAGGCGTTCACGATCGGTGAGGGCAGCGTCATCAAGGCCTGGGACAGGGCGCTGGTGGGCGTGCCGACCGGCAGCAGGGTCCTGATGATCGTCCCGCCGTCCGCGGGGTACGGCGCGACGGGCCACCCGCAGTTCGGCATCACCGGCGCGGACACGCTGGTGTTCGTTGTGGACGTCCTGGCCGCCTACTAGGCCGGGGTTGTGCGCCCCGCCGCGGCGGGATTCGATGTGACGATGATCCGCGTACTCGTGTCGCTGGCGATCGCCACAGCTCTGCCTCTGGGCCTCGCTCCCGCCGCACCCGCGGCGGCGGCCCCGCGCGACTTCTGCTCAGGGGTGCCCGCTTCGCGCTGCCTCTACGGCGGCGATGTCGGACAGGCGTGGGCGATGGCCTACGCCACCTCCGCGTCGTCGGCCGAGAAGCTGGCCGCCAGGCTCCTGTCGAACGCGAAGGCGGTGCGCAAGGCGGCGGGCGCGCCGCAGGACATGGACATCTGGGTGGTCAAGGGCAAGGACTGCTACCGCACGTACCTGGGCCGCAAGCCCAGCCGCGGGTGCACCTACCAGCACGTGGCCCGGCACTTCGGCTCGTAGACTCGCCGCTGTGAGCGACCTCGAGGCCCTGTCCCAGTTGAGCGATCCCGTCCGCCGCAGCCTGTACGCCTACGTCGCGGGCGATGGCGGCGACGTGGGGCGCGGCGAGGCCGCCGAGGCGGCGGGGGTGTCGAGGACGCTGGCCGCCCACCATCTCGACAGGCTGGTGGAGGCCGGCCTGCTGGAGGCGGGCTTCAGGCCGCAGGAGCGCAAGGGGCCCGGCAGCGGCCGGCCCGCCAAGGTCTACCGGCGGGCGGCGGCCGAGCTGTCGGTGAGCCTGCCGCCGCGTGACTACGGCGCGCTCGCCTCGGTGCTGGCCGACGTCGTCGAGCTGCTCGGCGGCGAGGAGCAGGCCGAGCGGGCGGCGCGGGCGGCGGGCCTGCGCATCGCGGCGGACGGCGGCGACCCGGTCGAGACGCTGCGGGCGCGCGGCTACGAGCCGTACGTCGAGGAGGGCGTCGTCAGGCAGCGCAACTGCCCCTTTCACGCCCTGGCCCAGGACTACCCGCTGCTGGTCTGCTCGATGAACCTGGCCCTGTGCCAGGGCCTGCTGGAGGGGCTGGGTGAGGATCCCGGCAGGGCGGCGCTCGATCCGCGACCGGGTGAATGCTGCGTCACCCTTTCTAAAACTAATGAAGATTGACATAGTGGTGCCCATGCATCTCGCCCAGTTGAACGTCGCACACCTGCGCGCCCCCCTCGACACGCCCGAACTCGCCGACTTCGTCGCCAACCTCGAACCCGTCAACGTGCTCTCCGACGCGGCGCCCGGCTTCGTGTGGCGGTTGAAGGAGAGCGAGCAGGACCCGACCCTGACCGTCCAGCACGACTACGGCGACCACCTGGTCATCAACTTCTCGGTGTGGGAGTCGCGCGAGACCCTGTGGAACTTCGTCTACAAGAGCCGCCACCTGGCGGTGCTGAAGCGCCGCAGGGAGTGGTTCCTGCAGATGGCCGAGCCGTACACGGTGATGTGGTGGGTCCCCGCGGGCACCATCCCGACCCTCGCGGAGGGGATGGACAGGCTCGAGCGCCTCAGGGCCGAGGGGCCGGGCCCCGAGGCGTTCACGTTCAAGGACTTCTACGAGGCCACCACGATGCCCAGGCACATCTCGTCCTGGGTGCCCTCGCCCCAGACGACGTAGCGCGGCGGCAGGTCGCGCAGCAGCGGCAACCGGGCGCGCAGCGAGGCGTCATGGGTGCACGTGGTGCGGATCGTGTCGCCTGGCTTGACGGCGACCGGCTTGGCCAGCGGCTGGAGCGCCTGGTTGTCGAAGTTGTACTGCGGGACGTCGAGGAGGGTCTGGGCGCCGGGCTTGCCCGGGTTCAGCTCCACCTTGATGGCACGGCCGAGCAGGTGCATGTGCCCGGCCAGCGCGTGCAGGGTGGCGGGCTTCTCGATCGGCATGTCGCAGTGCTGGGTCGGGCCGGGGACGGGCTTGCCGCCCGAGCACCACGTGACCAGCTGGGTGGTGAGCTCCTTGGCGTCGCTGCTGAAGCGGCGGCCCACGTCGGCGATGGCCGCCTCGCGCTCGCACAGCGCGCCCTTCTCCTCGGCCGTGCAGGGCAGCTCGATCGGCGCCATGAACAGCTCGGTGCGCAGTGGTGTCAGCTTGCCCGTGGTCAGGCGCAGCCTGACGCTGGACTGGTCGCTGCCCGCGGGCCGGTCGCCGATGGCCAGCGTGCTGTAGTGGACCTGCATGACCAGCGCGCTGCCCGCCGCCATCGGGTAGCCGAGCTTCGGATCGAGCAGGATCTCGCTGGTGCCCGGCGCCCAGTGGCCGATCCAGTCGGCATCGCCCACGCCCGCGTCGCCGAAGCAGCCCCAGCCCTCGCCCGGCTCCTTGGCGTCGTAGGCGCGCACCTCCGCCACCTTGTCGGCGTCGACCCTGAACAGGATGGCGTGGTGGACCACGTCACCGTTCTGCGCGCTGAACTGGGTGCCGGTCAGGAAGGTGTCGGGCGCCGTCAGCTTCGGGTCGATGAGGAAGCAGCGGTACTCGTCGGTGCCGCCGTTGGGTGGCTTGGGCGTGTACGGCCCGGGCATCGTCAGCGTGACGAACCGCTCACCCGCACGCGCGGGTGCGCTGACGGGCGCGGCCGTGGCGGTGCCGTGCAGGCTCCCGTGCTGCCCGGCGTGCGGCCTGTTCGCGACCCCGCTCGCACCGCAGGCCGTCGCGACGAGCGCCAAGATCGTGAGGAGCACGATGCGTGTTCGCTTCATCGCTTCACGATCCCCGACGGGCGGCCCGCCGTCCTCCCTCCACGGGAGGATCTGCCCCCTACCCCAGAAGGGTGACCGCGTGCCGTCCCGCCGCCGCCGAGGCCAGGAAGTAGGCCAGGTCCTCCTCCAGGCCGCGCCCCATCGTCGACAGCTTGACCGGCGACTCCAGCAGGGCCTCGTACAACCCGTCGACCGGCACCGAGACCAGCTCGTGCCGTACGGCAAGCAGCTCGGCCTGGTCGCGCACCCGCTCGCCGAACTCGCCCGGCAGCTCGGGCACCACCACCTGCGCCTCGGACAGCGCCACCCTGCCGTAGGCGGTCAGCGAGTGGTGGGAGACGCCGATGTGCCGCTCGCGCCTGTCCCCCTCGCTGACGCGCAGCGCCGCCACGGGCCGCCCGCCCAGCACGGCGGCGGCGTTGACGGCCTCGCCCGCCGACACCCCCGAGAACCCCCAGCGGGTCCCGGTGCCGAGGTTGCCCGGGCCCTGGGCGACGATCGCCACGTCGGCGTGCAGGACGTGCCTGGCCGCCAGCAGCCCGGTGTGGGTGGTCACGGCCTCGACGTCACCGCCGAAGGCCTGCCCGACGGTGACCACGCCCGCCAGCCAGCCCACCTCGCGCAGCTTCGCGCAGGCCATCGAGAACCAGGCGGGCAGCGCGCCGCCGTCCAGCATCACGTAGGCCACCCGCGGCCGCGGTGACATCCCGCACAGGATGGGCGGCAGCGCCGAGTGCAGATCGGCGACCACGACCGGCATCCCGTCGAGGGAGTCGGCCTCGCGCAGCAACTCGTGGAAGGGGGAGTCCTGCTCGTCGGCGCCGAGCACGGTGGCCTGCAGCGGGGTGTAGCGGGCCTTCACCAGGTGGCCGGGACCTTCAGGATCTTCCGGCAATCTGTTCGGGACGGCCACCACCATGGCGTAACCTCCCGTACCGAGACCCATCGCGAGTGCGGTCGTGTTGAGCAGCACCTCGTCACCTGGTTCGGGACGCCCCACCAGCAGGGGATAGGCCAGCGCCCTGCATGTCCCCTCGGGCACGGTGACCTCGAGCTCCATTGCTCCCGGCCACTCGCGCCGGATCCGGACAACCTCGCCCTTGCGCCATCTGATCACGGAGGCAGGGTAGCGTCGAACGAGTGAGGAGAAGGGCAGATGTCGCGCCGTAAGACAGAGCGGTTGCTCAATCTTGTGATCTGCCTGCTCGCGACGCGCCGCCCGCTGTCGGCAGAGCAGATCCGCCACGCCGTGCCCGGCTACGACCGCGACGGCGACGAGGCCTTCCAGCGGATGTTCGAGCGCGACAAGAACGAGCTGCGCGAGATCGGCATCCCCATCGAGGTGCACCGCGACCCGTGGGAGGACGAGCCCGGCTACCGGATCCAGCGCGAGGCCTACGAGTTGCCGGAGATCACGCTGGAGCCCGACGAGGCGGCCGTGCTGGGCCTGGCGGCCCAGGTGTGGCAGCGGGCCAGCCTGGCCGAGGCGGCCAGCGGCGCGCTGCTGAAGCTGCGCGCCGGCGGCGTCGCCACCGACGCGGGGCCCGGCGAGGCGCTGGAGCTGCGCGTCGACACCCGCGACCCGTCCTTCCCCCCGCTGTGGGAGGCGGTGCGCGACAGGCGGGTCGTCCGCTTCGACTACCGGCCCGCGGCGGGTGAGTCGGTCCGCACCCGCACGGTCGAGCCGTGGGGGGTCATCAGCCGGCGCGGCAGGTGGTACGTCGCGGGCTTCGACCGCGACAGGCAGGCGCCGCGGGTGTTCAGGCTCAGCCGCATCTCCGGCCAGGTGGCCGCGGTGGGCAGGCCTGGCGCGGTCGAGGTGCCCGAGGGGGTCGACCTGCGCTCGATGGTCGGCTTCCCCGAGGAGGCGATGGAGGAGCGCACCGCCGTTCTCCGGGTCCGCCAGGGCGCGTGCGAGGGACTGCGGCAGGTCGCCCGCTCGGTGCGGGAGGGAGAGGACGGATGGGACACGGTGGAGCTGGTCTTCGCCGACCCCGAGCGGCTGGCCGGATGGATCGCCAGCCTGGGAGCCGATGTGATGGTGGTGGGTCCGCCCGACGCCAGGGAGGCCGTGATCGCACGGCTGAAGGGGGCACTGGTATGAGTTCCACCGCGGACAGGCTGCCGAGACTGCTGGCGCTGGTGCCGTACCTGATGTCCCATCCCGGGGCGCAGGTGGGCGAGGTGGCGGCGGTCTTCAGGCTGAGCGAGAAGCAGCTCATCGACGACCTGCAGCTGGTGTGGATGTGCGGACTGCCCGGCCACACCCCCGGCGACCTCATCGACGTCTCCTGGGACGGCGGCGAGATCATCATCGACAACGCCGAGACCATCGCCCGCCCGCTGCGCCTGGGCATCGACGAGGCGAGCGCGCTGCTGGTGGCGCTGCGGATGCTGTCGGCCACCCCCGAGCTGGCCGAGTTCGCGCACGGCGACGCGCTGCCGCGCGTGATGGCCAAGCTGGAGCAGGCGGCGGGCGAGGGCGCCGCGGCCGTCAGCAGCCAGTTCGCGGTGGACGTGGAGTCGGCGCCTGACGCCGCCGCCAGGGTGCGCGAGGCGCTCGTCGGAGGGCGCAGGCTGTCGCTGCGCTACTACGTGCCGGGACGCGACGAGGTGACCCCTCGCGAGGTCGACCCGACCAGGCTCGTGGTCGCCGACGGCCGCACCTACCTGGAGGGCTGGTGCTACAGGGCCGAGGCGATGCGGCTGTTCAGGCTCGACCGCATGCTGACCGTCGAGGTGCTCGACGTCCCCGCCGACCCGCCCGCCGGCGCCGAGCCGATCGACGTCACCCAGGGCGTCTTCAGGCCGTCGCCCACCGACGAGCTCATCGTGCTCGAGGTGACGGCCGCGGGCAGGTGGGTGGCCGAGTACTACCCGTACGAGCAGGCCGAGGAGCTCGGGGAGGGGCGGCTGCGGGTCACGCTGCGCGCCCGTGACGAGGACTGGACGCTCAAGCTCGCGCTGCGCCTGGGCGACACCGGCAGGATCGTCTCGCCCCCGGCGTTGGCCGCCAGGGTGCAGCAGGAGGCCGAGCGGGCACTGTCGCTGTACGCTCAGGCGTCATGACCTGGATCTACGTGGCGGTCGGGATGGGCGCGGCCGGCATCGCCGTGCTGGGGTTCGTGGCCGTCCGTGTCCTGGTCGCCGCGAGGGAGCTGAGCGCCGAGGTGCGGCGCGCAAGTGCCCAGCTCACGGCCAGAGGGAAAACAATAGGGGCTCGAAATGGGGCGAACGGGAGTGCAGGGGATGAGACTGTGCTTCCGGCAGCGTACGATCGAGCGTGAGATTGCACCTCGCTCAATAAGGATGTTTCATGCCGAACCTCGGAGTGCCTGAGCTCCTGATCATCGCCTGCGTGCTGGTCCTGCTGTTCGGGGCCAAGAAGCTGCCGGAGATGGCACGGGGCGTGGGCAAGTCGCTGCGCATCTTCAAGGCCGAGACCACCAAGCTGCGCGAGGACGACGACGACGCCGGCGTCGCGCAGGCGACCGTGCAGGCTCAGCCTCAGCCGCAGGCCCAGCCCGTCCAGCCGTTGCCCGCCGCCGCCCCCGCGCTGTCGCCCGAGGAGCAGGCCCGTCAGCTCGAGGAGCAGGCCGCCAAGCTTCGCGCGCAGGCCGCCGCCAACAAGAACGCCTGACAACACCCTCATCTCACCAGGGACTGCTGAATGGTGCTGTTCAAACGGCCGGCCAAGGCCTCCGTCGACGATGAGGGGCGCATGCCCCTCATGGAGCACCTGCGCGAGCTGCGCAACAGGCTCGTCATCGCGCTTCTCGCGTTGATCGTCGGCGTGGTCATCGGGTTCTTCCTCTTTGATCCCGTGTGGGTCTTCCTGAAGGAACCGTTCTGCGAGAACACCGCGGCCCAGCAGCTGCGTCCCGGGCAGTGCACTTTGGTCACCGGCGGCATCTTCCAGTCCTTCTTCACCACGCTGAAGGTCTCGGCGATGGTGGGCATCCTGGTGTCCTCGCCCGTCTGGCTCTACCAGATCTGGGCCTTCGTCACCCCCGCCCTCTACCGCAACGAGAAGCGCTACAGCGTGGCGTTCCTGGCGATCGCCGTCCCGCTGTTCCTCGGCGGCGGCGCGCTGGCCTACTTCATCATGGACACGAGCCTGGCGATCCTGCTGGGCTTCGCGCCGGCCGACACGGTCGCGGCCATCCAGATCGACGAGTACCTCGACTACGTGCTGATCATGCTGGTGATCTTCGGGGTGTCGTTCGAGCTGCCGCTGCTGCTGGTCTTCCTCAACATCATCGGCGTGCTGTCGCACGCGACGGTCAAGAAGCACCGCCGCACCGTGGTGTTCCTCATGTTCGTCTTCGGCGCCGTCATCACCCCCGGTGGCGACCCGCTGACGATGATGGCGCTGGCCGCGCCGATGGTGATCCTCTACTTCCTGGCCGAGGCCTTCATCTTCCTGAGGGAGCGGCGCAGGCCGCAGGACCCGGACGAGTTGCTGTCCGACGACGAGGCCGCCCCGCTCAACCTGGACGACTGACGGGTGGACCTCGCTCTCTTAGTCAACCCCTCCGCCGGGGGCGGCAGGACGCTGCGCCTGCTCGAACCCGTGGTTCGCAGGCTGCGCACGGGCGGCGCGGACGTGAGCGTGATCGTGGGCGACGGCCCGGCCGACGCTCTGGAACGAGCCTGTACGGCCGTCGCCGAACGCCCTGACGCGCTGGTCGCCTTCGGCGGCGACGGTCTGGTCCACCTGGCGGTTCAGGCGGTCGCCGGCACCGAGGTGCCGCTGGGCGTCATCCCCGCGGGCACCGGCAACGACTTCGCCGCCGCGATGGGCCTGACCGGCCGCGACCCGGTCAGGGCGATCCTGCGGGGCAGGACACGCGTGGTCGACGCCGCCAGGATCGGACCCGACGAGTGGTTCGCCAGCGTGATGTGCTGCGGCTTCGACTCCAGGGTCAACGAGCGGGCCAACGCGCTCACCTGGCCGCCCGGCATGGCGAAGTACCTGGTCGCGGCCGCGGGCGAGTTGCGCTCCTTCCGCCCCATCGCCTTCAGGCTCACGGTCGACGGCGAGGTCGCCGAGCACGAGGCGATGCTGGTGGCCGTCGGCAACACCTCCTCCTACGGCGCGGGCATGCGCGTCTGCCCCACCGCCGAGCCCGACGACGGCCTGCTCGACGTCACCATCCTCGGGGCGGTCGGCAAGGCGTCGTTCGTCCGCTCCTTCGCCGGCGTCTACCGGGGCCGCCACGCCTCCCATCCCGCCGTCACCATGCTGAAGGCGCGCAGCGTCACGCTGGAGGCGCCCGACGTGGTCGCCTACGCCGACGGCGAGCGCATCGGCCCGTTGCCGCTCACCTGCACGGTCTCGCCCGGAGCGCTGCGCGTCCTGATTTGAGTAGTGGCCTACTCAGGCGCGGCCGGACCCGGCGGGTCACGATGGGGGCATGCCTCGCCTGATCGTCATCCACCCTCCGGCGCTGGAGGGGACCGTGCTGCTCGTGGGGGAGCGGCGGCAGGTGATCGGCCGCGGCTCGTCGGCCGACCTGCGGCTGGACGACCCGCATCTGAGCGCCGTGCACGCCGCCGTCGTGCCCGCGGCCGGCGGCGTGACGATCGAGGACCTCGGCTCCCGCAACGGCACGGTCGTGGGACAGGAGAGGGTGTCGAGACCCCGGCGGCTGCGGGACGGCGACGTCGTCAGGCTCGGCACCGTGCACGCCCGCTTCGAGGACGACGGCGGCGGCGAGCGAGGCCAGACCATGGCGATGCCCGCGGCGGTCAGCTACCACGTGGGCAGGCAGGAGGCGGGTCAGCTCAACAACGTCGCGGGCAACCAGTACAACAACCACTACGTCCAGCAGCGTGACAGCTTCCTGCGGCAGGTGGCCGCCTACCGCAGCAAGGCCAGGAGCGTGTTCTGGCTCGGCGTCCTGATGATGTTCGGGGGAGCGGCGGCCTACGCGGCGGTGCTCATCAAGGGCATGGGCGACTTCCAGAGCTCGTTCACCAGCGGGCGCATGCCCGAGGACTTCCCCTTCGGGCCCGACGTGGGGCTCGGTGTGCCGGTCGGGCTCATCGCCTTCGCGGTCGGGTTCGTGGGCAACATCTTGTTCTGGGTGGGGCTGATCATGCAGATCGTCGCGGCGGCGCGGGCGCGCAGGGTCGACGTGGATCCCCGGCACTCGTGGAACTCGCCCGCCGTACGGAGGAGATAGCGGTGGTCTTCAACATCGGTTCGCAGCAGGGCAACATCAACAACGTGGCGGGGGACCAGACGATCCACGGGGGGCAGCAGGCGTTCGTCGGCGGCGGCCCGGCCGACTGGGCGGACCGGCTGGCCGAGGCGCTGCGCGGGGCGGGGCTGCGCCAGGAGGCGGCGCAGGCCGAGGCCGTGCAGGCGGAGCTGGCGCGGGCGGAGCCCGACCGCCAGGCGATCGCGGGCAGGTTGACGACGATCGCGCAGGCGGTCGGCGCCGTCGCGGGCGCGGGTACGGCGCTGCGCGAGCCGCTGGCGGCGCTGGCCGACTGGCTGGGGGCCTTGGGAGCGCCGATCCTGCGGATGATCGGCCTTTGATCTACATTGTAAAGGCGCGCGCTCGGGTGTCCGCCGCCGCGACGGACCCCGGGCTCAGCACTGCGCGGCGACGGGTTCGGCCCGCCGTCCGGTCCTGAGGAAGGCCGTCAGGGCCAGCGCCAGTGCCATGACCCCGGCCCCGGACAGGAACACCACATCGATGCCGGTGACGAGCGAGCCGTTCGCCGCCACCCTGGTGAGGATCACGCCGAAGATCGCGGCGCCGAGCGCCGAACCCAGGATCTGGGTGAAGCGGATGGCTGTCGTGGCCACGCCGAGTTCGGAGGCGGGCACGGAGTTCTGGACCAGGAAGATGACGATGCCGAGGATCTGGCCGAGGCCCAGCCCGAACAGCAGCAGCTCCAGGCCGAGGGTCCAGGGGGAGGTGTCGACGGCGAGTCGCCCGAGCAGGACCAGCGCGGCGGTGACCATGGCGGTGCCGGCCAGCAGGAACGGCTTGCTGGAGTGGCCCCGGCCGATCAGCACTCCCGACGCCATGCCGGAGACGATCATGCCCGCCGCCATCGGCAGCAGGTACAGGCCCGAGTCCGTCGCCTCGACCCCGGCGACGGCCTGAAGGTAGACGATCGTGTAGAACAGGCCGCCCGTCATGCCGGCGCCCGTCAGGAACTGCAGGGGCAGGGCGACGCGCAGGACGGGGTCGCGGAACATCGACAGCGGCAGGATCGGCTCGGGCGCGGTGGCCTGGCGCCAGAGGAAGGCGGCCAGCAGCGCCACGTCGGCGACGATCAGCTCTGTCAGGCCGTGCTCGACGATCAGCAGGAACAGGGCGGCCGCCGCGGCGACCAGGGCGGCGCCGAGGTAGTCGATGCGGCGGTGCCGGCCGCCGTCGCCGAGGTCGAGCGACATCGCCGCGCTGACGAGCGCCAGCAGGCCGAAGGGCAGGTTGATCAGGAAGATCCACCGCCAGCTGACCTGGTCGGTGAAGAGGCCGCCGAGGAGTGGTCCCGCGACCAGGCCGACCCCCGCGAGCAGGCCGCCGGCTCCGCCGCCCGCCGTGGCTCGCTGTTCGGGCGGGGTCAGGTGGGCGACGACGACGAGGGTGACGCTCATCAGGCCGCCCCCGCCCAGGCCCTGGATCGCGCGGGAGGCGATGAGCTGCGGCATGTCCTGCGACAGCCCGCACAGCGCCGAGCCGAGCAGGAACAGGGCGATGGCGGCGAGGTAGACGCGCTTGGCGCCGTGGACGTCGCACAGCTTGCCGTACAGGGGGAGGGCGGCTGTGGCGGCCAGGGCGTAGGAGGTGACCAGCCACGGCAGGCGTTCGAGGCCGTGCGCGGGGTCGAGGTCGGAGACGATCGCCCACGAGGCGGTGGAGACGATGTTCTGGTCGAGCACGGCCATGACGAGCGTGATCAGCACGCCCGTCATGGCCCAGCCCTTCTGCGCTGGAGACATGAATCTAGACTGGGTCAAAGTTTCGACCGAGTCAATATAGGTATGCTCATGGCGTGGGGCTGCGCGAGCGCAAGAAGCTGGAGACCAGGCAGGCGATCCACGACGCCGCGATGGAGCTGTTCGGCGAGCGCGGCTTCGACGAGGTGTCGGTCGTGGAGATCGCCGCCAGGGCCAAGGTCTCGAAGATGACGGTCTTCAACTACTTCCCGACCAAGGAGGACATCGTCCTCGCGCCGATGGAGGACGACCTCGGCGAGATCCCCGCCCTCATGTCCGACCGGCTGCCCGGCGAGTCCGTCGCGGCCACGGCACGGCGGCAGTTCCTCGACGCGCTGGCCAGGCACGCCCCCGAGACCGGCCTGTGCGACCGCCCAGAGTTCCTGCGCCTGCTCAACCTGATGCGCCGGACCCCTTCGCTGGCGGCGCGCATGCTGCTGTTCCACGTCAAGGCCGAGGGGAGGCTCGCCACCGCGCTGGGCGAGGACGAGCGCGCGCCGTACGCGGCCAGCATGATCTACGGGCTCTGGCGCACCCTGCAGACGCAGAACACCACCCGCATCTACCTGGGGCAGAGCGCCGAGCAGGCCTACCCCGCGGCCGTCGGGGCGGCAGAGAAGGGGTTCGCGGTCCTGGCCGACGGGCTCGGTGACTACCTGGCCTGACCGGAATGGCGGTTTCGGTAGGGTGGTGGTATGACAACGCCAGCGGAACGCTACGCGGCCTTCCGTGAAAAGTACGGGGATGACGGCGCCGCGCTCGGGTCGTTTCGGGGGCACTACGAATTCGACCTGGACGAGTTCCAGCTCGATGCCTGCCGGGCGCTGGAAGCGGGAGACGGAGTCCTCGTGGCGGCCCCCACCGGTTCGGGCAAGACGGTCGTCGGCGAGTTCGCCGTCCACCTGGCCCTGCAGCAGGGCCAGAAGTGCTTCTACACCACCCCCATCAAGGCGCTGTCCAACCAGAAGTACAACGACCTGGTCAAGCGGTACGGCACCGCCAAGGTCGGCCTGCTGACGGGCGACAACAGCGTGAACGGCGACGCGCCCATCGTGGTCATGACCACCGAGGTGCTGCGCAACATGCTCTACGCGGGCTCGGCCACGCTGGCAGGGCTGGGCTTCGTGGTAATGGACGAGGTCCACTACCTGGCCGACCGCTTTCGCGGCGCGGTGTGGGAAGAGGTCATCATCCACCTGCCCGACTCGGTCAGGCTGGTGGCGCTGTCGGCGACGGTCAGCAACGCCGAGGAGTTCGGCCAGTGGATGGGCGAGGTGCGCGGCGACACCACGGTGATCGTCGACGAGCACCGGCCCGTGCCGCTGTGGCAGCACATGATGGTCGGCAACAGGGTCTACGACCTGTTCTCCTCCGACGACGGCGACAACCTCATGCGCATCAACCCCACGCTGATGCGCCTGACCCGCGACGAGGAGCGGCTGGCCGGCGGCAGGGGCAGGCGAGGGTACGGCAGGCCGCAACGCTTCCGCCCACCCGACCGCGCCGCGATCATCGACAAGCTCGACTCCGAGGGCCTGCTGCCGGCGATCACCTTCATCTTCTCCCGCGCGGGCTGCGACGCGGCCGTCATGCAGTGCCTGTACGCGGGCATCAGGCTCACCACTGAGCGCGAGAGCCACGAGATCCGCCAGATCGTCGACGAGCGCACCGCCCACCTGCCCGACGAGGACCTGGCGGTGCTCGGCTTCCTCGAGTGGCGCGACTGCCTCGAACGCGGCCTGGCCGCCCACCACGCGGGCATGCTGCCGGCCTTCAAGGAGGTCGTGGAGGAGCTCTTCACCCGCGGCCTGGTCAAGGCCGTCTTCGCCACCGAGACGCTGGCGCTCGGCATCAACATGCCCGCGCGCAGCGTGGTGATCGAGAAGCTCGACAAGTGGAACGGCGAGACCCACGCCGACCTCACCCCCGGCGAGTACACCCAGCTCACCGGCCGCGCAGGCCGGCGCGGCATCGACGTCGAGGGCCACGCGGTCGTGGTGTGGCAGCCCGGCATGGACCCGATCTCGGTCGCCGGTCTGGCGGGCACCCGCACCTACCCGCTGCGCTCCAGCTTCCAGCCCTCCTACAACATGGCCGTCAACCTGGTCGGACAGTTCGGCCGCGAGCGCGCCAAGACCCTGCTGGAGGCGTCGTTCGCGCAGTTCCAGGCCGACCGGGCGGTCGTCGGGATCGCCAAGCAACTGCGCAAGCACGAGGAGGCGCTGGAGGGCTACCAGGAGGCGATGCACTGCCACCTGGGCGACTTCACCGAGTACGCCGGGCTGCGCAGGCGCCTGTCAGACCGCGAGACCGAGCTGTCCAAGCAGCGCGGCGCCGCCCGCAGGGCCGCGGCCGTGCGCTCGCTGGAGGAGCTGAAGCCCGGCGACGTGATCCGCGTGCCGGGCGGGCGGCGGGCCGGGCTCGCCATCGTGCTCGATCCCGGGCTCAACCCGCGAGGGCACGGGCCCAACCCGCTCGTGCTCACGATCGGCAAGCAGGTCAAGAAGCTCGACCCGGACGACTTCCCCGTGCCGGTCGAACCGCTCGAGAAGATCCGCATCCCGCGTAACTTCAACGCCCGCGCCCCCAAGGAACGCGCCAACCTCGTCTCCTCACTGCTGGCCAAGATGGGTGACCGTGACCTCGGCAAGCCGGCGCGCGCCCGCGACCACGCGGTGGAGGACGAGGAGATCGCCGAGCTGCGGCGGCTGATCCGCCAGCACCCCTGCCACGGCTGCGCCGACAGGGAGGATCACGCCCGCTGGGCCGAGCGCTACTACAAGCTGCTGCGCGAGACCGAGGGGCTGCGCCGCCGCGTCGAAGGCCGCTCCCACGTCATCTCGCGCACCTTCGACCGGATCTGCGGGGTGCTGGAGCAGCTCGGCTACCTGGAGGGCGAGACCGTCACCGGCGAGGGCCGCCGCCTCGGCCGCCTCTACACCGAGCTCGACCTGCTGACCGCCGAATGCCTCAGGACGGGGCTGTGGGAGGAGCTCGACCCCGCCGAACTGGCGGCGTGCGTCTCGGCGCTGGTGTTCGAGTCCCGCCAGGCCGACGACGCCAGGCGGCCCAAGATCCCCGCCGGCAAGGCCCAGGACGCGCTCACGGCGATGATCAGGCTGTGGGGCGAGCTGGAGGGCATCGAGAAGGACAACGGGCTGTCGATCATCCGCGAGCCCGACCTGGGGTTCGCGTGGGCGGCCTTCCGCTGGACCAAGGGCCACAGCCTCGACGCGGTCCTGATGGACGGGATCAACGGCAACGAGCTGGCGGCGGGCGACTTCGTGCGCTGGATCAAGCAGCTCATGGACCTGCTGGGGCAGCTCGGCAACGCCGCCCCTCCCGGCAGCAAGGTCAAGCAGACGGCCAACAAGGCCATCGACGCCATGCGACGCGGCGTCGTCGCCTACTCCTCGTTGTCGTGAGCGACGCCGCCCGCCGTGTCGCACGGCGGGCGGCGCGGGCTCGCCCTACAGGCGGGGCGGACGACGGGGCGGGTGGCTGACCGGCCGGTCAAGGTGACGTGGTCGTAGGTTCACCTAAGGTCACCTTCGCGCCAGTTTTCCGGGTGATCACAGCGGAAATGCCCATCTCGGAAGGTCTCCCCCGCCTGGAGGTTGGGATGTTCGCTCTCATCGCTGCCCTGCTGTTCGTGCTCGCCCTCGTGTTCGAGATCGCCGGTGTGGCGGTCGGCGGCGTGATCACCGTCGCCACTCTCGGCACCGCCGGCCTGCTGTGCGTCGCCCTCCACCTCATGGGCGTCGGCGCGGGCTGGAGCGTCCTCAAGAAGTGAGTCACCGGTAGCACCCGAACCGGGCCGCGCGCGGGTTCCCCCGGCTCCGCGCGCGGCTCTCGCTTCCCGGGAGTCTCAGGCGACGGTGAAGCGGACCTCGCGGGTGTTGGGGTCGGCCTGGGTGAGCCGGACCCTGACCGACTGGCCGAGCGGCAACGGGGAGCCGTCGCAGCGGGCCACGACGGCGGGGTCGGTCAGCTGGACCAGGCCGCCCGGGCGGCGCTCGTCGATGTCGAGCACGACGGCGTCGAAGCTCTGCCCGATCCTGTCCCGCAACATGAACGCCTCCACCAGGTCGATCGAGGCCCGCTCGACCGCGTTCGCGCGGCGGCCGGTGGTGGACATGATCTCCGGCAGGCCCGCCAGCGCCTCCTGGATCTCGGCGGGCACGGGCTCGCCCGCGGCGATCGCCAGGCACACCTCCGTCGCGTAGCGGTCGACCAGGCGCCGCAGCGGCGCGGTGACGTGCGCGTACGGCGCGGCCACCGCCGAGTGCTCGGCCAGCTTGGGCGGCTCGCCGTCGAAGGCGACGTAGCCGGAGCCGCGCAGCAAGATCTTCGACTCGTTGAGGAAGGCGGCGTGGGAGGGGACCTTGGGGTCGAGGTCGTGCACGACGTCGCCGTAGGAGGCGCCCTCGGGCCACGGCACGCCGAGCGCGAGGGCGGCCCTGCGCACCGTCGCCAGGTCGCGGGGCTGCGGCGGCGGGAGCACGCGCAGCACGCCGATCTCCGCGTCCAGCATCATCGAGGCCGCGCACATGCCGGTCAGCAGTGAGATCTGCGCGTTCCACGCCTCCGACGGCATCGGCGCCCGGTACTCCAGGCGGTAGCCGCCGTCGACGGCGACGACCTCCTGATCGGGGGTGGGCAGGGTGACGCCGCCGCGGGCCCGCTCCAGGTTCAGGCGCAGCCGGCCGACCTCGGCCAGCAGCTTCAGCGTGCCGTCGGCGGTGCCGGTTTCGACGGTGGCCTGCACGTAGTCGTAGTCGAGCCGCTCGCGGCTGCGCACCAGCGAACGCTGCACGTCCACGCCGATCAGGTCGCCCTCGGCGTCCAGGTCGATCCGCCACACCGCGGCGGGCCTGATCACGCCGGGCAGCAGGCTGGCCGCGCCCTCCGACAGCACCTGCGGATGCAGCGGCACCTTGCCGTCGGGCAGGTAGACCGTCTCCCCGCGCAGGCGCGCCTCGGCGTCGAGCGCGTCGCCCGGCCTGACGAACGCGCCGACGTCGGCGATGGCGTACCACACGCGGTAGCCGCTGCCCAGCGCCTCGATGAAGACGGCCTGGTCCAGGTCCATGGAGCCGGGCGGGTCGATGGTGACGAACGGCAGTTCGGTGAGGTCCTGCCTGGCGGCGTTCGCTGGGGCGCCTGCCACGCGCGCGGCCTCGGCCAGCGCGGCCTTGGGGAACTCCTCCGGCAGCTTGATCTCGCGCCTGATCCGCTCGAATCCGTCCGCCAGCCGCGGGTGGACATCTCCGGACACTCGGATGTTCGTGCTCACCTGATCAACTTATCCCTAGATGGCAGCATCCTCGAGGCAGGGTCCGGGACCGGGCGGGCTGGGCGGGCAGAACGGCCCGAGCCCCCGCGACCGCTCCCATTCCGGACGCGGTCGCTAAACCGTTCCAGAGTCTGCGGCCCCTTCTCTCGCTAGACTCCCGGCGAGAGGAAGGGGAGCCGTGGGGCGACCGACGATTGCCGACATCGCCCGCAGGGTGGGGGTGTCCAAGGGCGCGGTCTCCTTCGCGCTCAACGGCAGGCCAGGCGTCAGCGAGGAGACCAGGGCGCGCATCCTGCGCGTGGCCGAGGAGATGAACTGGCGCCCGCACAGCGCCGCCAGGGCGCTCGGCGGGGCTCGGGCCGAGGCGGCGGGCCTGGTCATCGCCAGGCCGGCCAGGACCATCGGGGTGGAGCCCTTCTTCGCGCACCTGCTGTCGGGCCTGCAGGCGGGACTGTCGGCGGGCGCGGTGGCGCTGCACCTGCTGGTCGTGGAGGACACCCAGGCCGAGATCGAGATCTACCGGCGGTGGGCCTCGGAGGGGCGCGTCGACGGGTTCATCCTGGTCGACCTGCAGGTACGCGACCCGCGTGTCGAGGTGCTCGACGGACTGGGCGTGCCGGCCGTGGTGCTCGGCGGTCCCGGCCCCCACGGATCCCTGTCGTGCGTGTGGGCCGACGACAGGGAGGCGATGCTGTCGATCGCCGACTATCTGGCCGCGCTCGGCCACACCAGGATCGCGCACGTGGCGGGGCTGCCCGCCTTCCGCCACACCCAGCGGCGGATCAGGGCGCTACGCGACTCGGCGCGCAGGCTCGGCCTGGAGGAGGTCGTCTCCGTGCCGACCGACTTCAGCGACGCGCAGGGCGCGGCGGCCACCAGGGCGCTGCTGTCGCGGCGCGAGCGACCCACGGCGATCGTCTACGACAGCGACGTCATGGCCGTGGCGGGGCTCGGCGTCGCCGCCGAGATGCGCGTCCCCGTGCCGGGGGAGCTGTCGATCGTGGCGTTCGACGACTCGGTGCTGGCCAGGATCGTGCACCCCACGCTCACCGCGCTCTCGCGCGACACGTTCGCGCTGGGCAGGACGGTGGCCCAGACGCTGCTGGAGACGATCGCCGACCCGGCCGCCCCGCTGAACGTCAAGACGCCCACACCCAGGCTGACCGTGCGAGAGAGCACGTCGGCGAGGAACTGAACCGCTTTAGCGAGGACCGACCCCACCGAGGACCGGCCCCGCCGAGGACCGGCCCCGCCGAGGACCGGCCCCGCCGAGGACCGGCCCCGCCGAGGGCCGGATCGTCAGAGGAGCTGGTCGATCATGATCGGCAGCGAGCGGATCCGCCTGCCGGTGGCGTGATAGACCCCGTTGGCGATGGCGGCGGGGATGCCGACCAGGCCGATCTCGCCGACACCCTTGACCCCGATGGGGTTGAACCGGTCGGGCCGACCGACGAAGATCACCTCCATCTCGGGGACGTCGGCGTTCACCGGGATCAGATAGTCGCCGAGAGTGGCATTGGCGATGCGCCCGGTCCCCGCGTCGGTGACCACCTCCTCGAACATGGCCATGCCGATCCCGCCGACCGTGCCGCCGATGATCTGGCTGGTCGCGGTCTTCTCGTTCAGGATCCGTCCGGCGTCGATCACCGAGACGATCCTGGCCACCCTGAGCAGCCCGAGGCTTGGGTCGACCCGCACCTCCACGAACCTCGCGCCGAACGGGCCCGCGGGCGCCAGCCCGAGCTGTTGGGAGTCGGCAGGCGTGCTGGCGCCGTTGGCCGTCAGCTCCGCCAGGCCGTGCGCGGAAAGGATGTCGGCGTAGGACTCGCCGCGCTCCGGCGATCCTGTGCGGTGGATCCGGCCGCGCCCGACGCTGACCTCGTCGACGGTGCATCCCGCCAGCGGTGAGGTGGGATCGTCGCGGACCGTGTCCAGGAAGGCCCGCACGAGGTTGCGGCAGGCGGCGTGGATCGCGCTGCCCAGGCCGGCGGTGAGACCTGAGCCGCCCGCCTGGGCCCCCGGCGGCAGGTCGCTGTCGCCGAGCTCGAAGGTGACGCGCTCCAGGTCCAGCCCGAGGAGCTCGGCCGACAGTTGGGCCATCACCGTGTAGGTGCCGGTCCCGATGTCGGTCACCGCGCTGCGCACCAGCGCGGTCCCGTCCCGGCGCACGGTCGCGCCGGCCTGGCACGGCGCCTGGTACCAGAAGAAGGAGACGCCGGCCAGGCCGTACCCGACCAGCCAGTCGCCGTCGCGCATCGAGCCGGGCTCGGGAAGGCGGCGTGACCACCCGAAGCGCTCGGCGCCGACCTCGTAGCACTCGCGCAGCGCCTTGCTCGACCACGGCAGGTCGAGCTGCGGGTGCCTGTCGGCGTAGTTACGCAGTCGCAGCTCGAGCGGATCGATGCCCAGGATGCAGGACAGCTCGTCCATGGCCGACTCCAGCGCGAAGTTCCCCTGTGCCTCGCCGGGCGCGCGCATCGAGTTGCACCAGGTGACGTTCAGCCGGACCTGCCTGTCCCTGGTGGAGACGTTGGGGCAGGCGTACGCCGAGGCCGTGCCCGCCGCGCACGCTTCGATGTTGTTCCCTTCCATCTGCAGGGTCGTGGTGCTCTCGTGGTCGAGGGCGACCAGCCGCCCGTCGCGGGTGGCGCCCATCCTGATGCGCTGCTCCGTGGACGTGCGGTGACCGATGCCGGTGAACATCTCCGGACGGGTCAGCACGAGCTTGACCGGACGACCCACCATGCGCGCCGCCAGCGCCGCCAGCACGACGTGCGGCCAGGCGCGCAGCCCGGCGCCGAACCCGCCGCCGACGAACGGCGCCAGCACCCGGACGCCGCTTTCCGGGACCGCGAACACCTGGGCGAGCGCCGTGCGCACATAGCCGGGCCACTGGGTGGCGTCGTGCACGGTGAGGGCGTCGCCGTCCCAGGCGGCGACGGTGGCGAACAGGCCCATCGGGCTGTTGGCGTTGGGCGCGGTGGTGTAGGTCGCCTCGAACCGCACCTCGGCGGAGGCCAGGGCGGCCTCCGGGTCGCCGCGCGTGCTGTCCACGCCCCCAGGGTCGGTGAGCAGCTCCGCCCGCGGATCGTGCATGTCGGTCACCGGCTCGGCCGCCTCGTAGTCCACCCGCACCCGCCGGGCGGCGGCGGTCGCCTGCTCGGCGGTGTCGGCCACCACCATGGCCAGGTACTGGCCGTAGTGAAGGATCCGGTCGTCCTGCAACGGCGGCGGCGGGGCGGAGAGGAACGTGTCGGGTGCGCGCCCGAGCGGGGGCGCGTTCTCGTGCGTGATGACCGCCAGGACGCCCGGCGCGCTCTCGGCCGCGCCCGTGTCGAGACCGCTGATCCGCCCGGCGGCGATGGTGCTGCGGACGAGCGCCACGTGGGCCAGGTTCGGGAAGCCGAAGTCGTTGGGATAGCGCGCCGCGCCGGTCACCTTCTGGGGGCCGTCGACCCGGTCCACTCCCTCGCCGACCAGCTCGACGTGCTCGAGCGTCGTCATGTCGCTCCTCCCGCAACGGTCCGCAGGGCGCGCACCAGCGTGCGCTCGGCCAGCTCGACCTTGAAGGCGGTGCCCTCCACGGTGAACGGGTCGCGGACGGCCGCCTCGGCCGCCGCGGTGAAGGTCCGCAGGTCAGCCGGCGCTCCCCGCAGGATCTCCTCGGCCTCGGGCACGCGCCACGGGATCGTCGCGACGCCGCCGAGGGCGACGCGTGCCTCGCCGATCACGTCGCCGTCGAGCCGCAGGGCCACGGCCGCGGACGTGAGCGCGAACTCGTACGAGACCCTGTCACGGATCTTGAGATAGGTGGAGCGCGTGCCCGCAGGGAGCAGCGGGATCTCCACGGCGGTGATCAGCTCGCCCTGGGCGAGCACGTTCTCCACGTCGGGCGTCTCCCCTGGAACCAGGTAGAACCCGGTCAGCGGAACAGAACGCTCGCCGTCCGCCCCAAGAAGGCGCACCACCGCGTCCAGCGCCACGAGCGGCACCGCCATGTCGGAGGCGTGCAGGGCGATGCAGTGCTCGCTCGCGCCCAGGATCGCGTGCATCCGGGCCGCGCCCTCCACCGCGGCGCATCCGGTGCCGCGCCGCCGCTTGTTGCAGGCGGGGACGGTGGGGTCGCGGAAGTACCGGCAGCGGGTGCGCTGCAGCAGGTTCCCGCCGATGGTCGCCATGTTCCGCAGTTGGACGGAGGCGCTCAGCAGCAGAGACTCGCGCAGGAAGGGCAGCCGCTCGGCCACCGTCGGGTCGGCGGTCAGTTCCTCCATCGTGGTCAGCGCGCCCACGCGCAGCAGGTCCCCGCTGCGGGTGATGCCGCCGAGCGGCAACCGGGTGATGTCGATCAGCCGGTGGGGCGCGAGGACCCCGTCCTTCATCAGGTCCAGCTGGGTCGTGCCGCCGGCGAGATAGGACGCGGCCGGATCGGCGCTCACCGCCGCCACGGCCTGGCCCACCTCGCGCGCCCTGACGTACTCGAACTCACGCATGGCCGCCACCCGCCCCCGCGACCTCGCGGATCGCCGCGACGATGTTGGGATAGGCGCCGCACCGGCACAGGTTGCCGCTCATGAACTCGCGGATGTCCGCGTCCGACCCGGCGCGCTCCTCGGTCAGCAGGCACACCGCCGACATGATCTGACCGGAGGTGCAGTAGCCGCACTGGAAGGCGTCGTGGCGCACGAACGCCTCCTGCACCGGATGGAGCGCGCCTTCGACCCCGAGGCCTTCGATGGTGGTGATCGCCCGGCCTTCGCACTGCGCGGCCAGCGTGAGGCAGGACAGGATCCGCCTGCCGTCCGCGATCACGGTGCAGGCGCCGCAGGCGCCCTGGTCGCAGCCCTTCTTGGTGCCGGTCAGCTCCAGCGCGTCCCGCAGGGCGTCCAGCAGGGTGACACGGGAGTCCAGGTCGAGCCGGTGCTCGACGCCGTTGACGGTCAAGGTCACCGCGACCCGCGGCACGGACGTCCCCGAGGGTCGTCGCGGATGAGCCCCGTCGTGAGCCATGTCCCCTCGATTCCGGCGCGGCACATGCCGCGGCCTCGCGGGGGGAGGTCTCTTCCGACCGACTATACGCCGCCGATTCGTCCGGATTCGTGGTGATCGATGGCGAGAGCGTCCGTGCTCGGCCAGGCCCGCGTCACCGGGACAGGGCCTCCAGCAGGCGGTTGAGGGGCCCGTCGAGCCCGTAGCGGTCGGCCAGCCGAACCAGCGCCTCGGGGTCGCGAGGCTTGGCCGGCAGGGCGAGGTCGGTCTCCGGCAGCGGCGTGGAGTCGGCGACCTTGACCACCTCGGGGGCGACGTCGAGGTAGTCGCGGGCGGCCGCCAGCTTGGTACGGCACCCTGCGGGGAACCCGTCGGTCTGCCCCGCGTCGAGCGCGGCCAGCATCGATTCGAGGGAGCCGAACCGGGTGATCAGCGAGGCCGCGGTCTTCTCGCCGACGCCCGCGACGCCCGGCAGCCCGTCGCTGGGGTCGCCGCGCAGGGTGGCGAAGTCCGCGTAGCCGCGGCCGGGGATGCCGTACTTGGCGGCGACGAACGCCTCGTCGACCACCTGCAGGTTGCGCACGCCCCTGGCGGTGTAGAGGACGCGGACCGGGCGGGAGTCGTCGACGAGCTGGAACAGGTCGCGGTCGCCGGTGACGATGTCGACGGCGCCGCCCGCCCGGTGGGTGAGGGTGCCGATGACGTCGTCGGCCTCGTAGCCCGCGGACTGCAACCTGGCGATGCCGATCGCGTCGAGCACCTGCTCGATCACGGGGATCTGCGGTACCAGCGTGTCGGGCACCTCCTCGGTGTCGCCGAAGGCCACCCTGTGCGCCTTGTAGGTGGGGATGGCGGCCACCCTGAAGGCGGGCCGCCAGTCGGCGTCCATGGTGGCGACCAGCTCGGCGGGCGCGTGCTTGCGGACCAGTGTGGCGATCATGTCGATGAGGCCGCGCACGGCGTTGACGGGCATGCCGTCGGGCGCCGTCATCGACTCCGGGATGCCGTAGAAGGCCCTGAAGTAGAGCGACGGGGTGTCGAGAAGCATCAGCACCCGTCTATGGTCGCACTCCCGCGTCCTTTCGGTGGCCGCTCGTCGTCCCGGGGGCTACTGGCGGATTCCCGGCCCCACGATGCCGACGGCGAGCAGGCAGGCGTCGTCCTCGGGGTTGGAGCCGCCGATGCCGGCCAGCAGCCTGTCGAGGCCCGCGTCGAGGTCGTAGGCGGGCAGCTCGCGCGCCGCCGCCACCGCCAGGGCCAGCCCCTCGTCGAGGTCGCGGGTGCGCCGCTCCACCAGCCCGTCGGTGAACAGCAGCAGCAGGTCGTCCGGCCGCAGCTCGATGCTGGCCAGCTCGTACGGCTGCTCGCCGGTCGCCCCCAGCAGCACCCCGTGCGGCGGATCGAGCTGCTTGGCCGTGCCATCACGCACCAGGATCGGCGCGAGGTGGCCGGCCTGACCCCAGGTGAAGACGTTGGTGGCGGTGTCGAGGTGGCCGATCACCGCGGTCGCCGTCGTCTCGACCAGGCGGTGCAGCACCAGCTCGTTGAGCCATTGGAGCAACTGGTCGGCGGGCTGCCCCGTCATGGTGAGCCCGATGAGCGCGTGGCGAAGCTGGGCCATGTGCGCGATGGCGGGCAGGCCGTGCCCCGAGACGTCGCCGATGGCCAGCAGCAGCCGGCCGTCCGGCAGCCCCGCCGCCTCGAACCAGTCGCCGCCCAGGTTGGCGGAGTTGCCGGCCGGCACGTAGCGGACGGCCACGCGCGCCTGCGGCAGGTCGAGGCAGCCCACAGGCTCGGGCAGGATCGCCTCGCGCATCGCGATCATCACGTGCCGTTCCTCGGCGGCCCGCTCGCGGGCCTCGAGCAGCTGGCGGCGCGACTCGGTCATGATGCGCTCGGCCCTTCGCCGCCCCGTGATGTCCTGGACGACGCCGTGGACGCCGATGGGCCCGCCGGCGCCGATGAGCGGTTCGAGTACCATGCGCAGGTTGCGGATCTCGGCGCCGCGCCTGATCCTGAATTCGGCCTGGACCGGCTCGACGCCCTGCACGACCGTCCACAGCAACTGGTCGAGGGCGGCCAGGTCGGTGGGTTCGACGCAGGCGGCCAGGTCGGGCAGGCTGATGGGCCCTTCGGCGGGGTCCCTGCCGAAGATGACATAGACGTGGTCGGACCAGGCGGCCGCGCCGGTGCGCAGGTTCCACTCGGCCCAGCCCATGTTGCCCAGGCGCTGGGCGTGGGCGAGCTGGACGGCGAGGGCGTCGGCCGCCTCGCGCTGCTGGATCTGATCGGCGAGCTGGCGCACGAGCTCGCCGGCCGTCATCGGCCCGCCGGGCCGCCGGTCGCCAGGGGAGGGGAGGGGCGGCTGAGGGCCGCCCACGACGCCGACCATAAGGGGCTCACTTCTCGAATGGCTGGAACGGGACAATTGCCCACGGTAAGTGATCGTCCTGGAACGGAGTGTAGCGACGGCATGCGAGTTGTGAGAGCTTTTCATGGAATGTGGCGAGGGTAGATTGGCCTCTGTGACGTCCCAAGACCTTTACCCCGTGTCCCGCCTCGCCGCCGCCCAGGAGGCCACCGCCAAGGCCGGCCTCGACGCGCTGTTGCTGACCCCAGGCCCCGACCTGCGTTACGTGAGCGGATACGAGGCGCTCCCGCTGGAGCGGCTGACCTGCCTGGTGGTGCCCGCGAGCGGCGAGTCGTTCATGATGGTTCCACGACTGGAGCTTCCCGCGGCGCAGGCCTCGCCCGCCTCGCGCCTCGGCCTCGACTTCGTGGCATGGGACGAGACCGACGACCCCTACGACGTCGTCGCCTCGCGCCTCGGCAGGGTCGCCAAGGTGGGGCTGGCCGACCGGATGTGGGCCATGGCCTCGCTGCGCTTCCGCGCCGCCATGCCGTCCACCGAGCAGGTGCTGGCCGGCACGGTGCTGCGCGAGCTGCGCATGCGCAAGTCGGCCGCCGAGGTGGCCGCGCTGCGCGAGGCCGGCGAGGCCATCGACGCCGTGCACCGCCAGGTGCCGCAGTTCCTCAAGGCCGGCCGTACGGAGAGGGAGGTCGGCAAGGACATCCACGACGCGATCCTCGCCGCCGGGCACTCCACCGTCGACTTCGTCATCGTCGCCTCGGGGCCCAACGGCGCCAGCCCGCACCACGAGGTCTCCGACCGTGTCATCCAGGCCGGTGAGCCCGTGGTCGTCGACATCGGCGGCCAGTTGCACAACGGCTACTGCTCCGACTCCACCCGCACCTACTGCGTGGGCGAGCCGCCCGCCGACTTCGCCGCCTACTACGAGGTGCTGCGGCAGGCGCAGGACGCCGCCTGCGCCGCGGTACGGCCCGGCGTGACCTGCGAGTCGATCGACGCGGCGGCCAGGTCGGTGATCGAGGACGCGGGCTACGGGGAGTACTTCATCCACAGGACGGGGCACGGGATCGGCATCGAGACGCATGAGGAGCCGTACATCGTGTCGGGCAACACCGAGCCGATGGAGGCCGGGTTCGCGTTCTCGGTCGAGCCCGGCATCTACCTGCCTGGACGCCACGGCGCCAGGATCGAGGACATCGTCGTGTGCTCCGAGGACGGCGGGGAGCGGCTCAACAACACCCCGCGCGAGCTCGTGATCGTCTGACCGGCGGGGGGGGGAGGGGCAAAGGGCG